>JAUNKR010000007.1 GCA_030532705.1 Peptostreptococcaceae bacterium | reverse complement strand
GTGCACTCGGGACTTTCACCCGTTAGAAAACGCCCATGCTGGGCAAACAAAAAGACTTGGCCATCCCTTCTGAAATGCCAAGCCTTTTTCTCTATTTTCGAACTTCCTCATACAAATTCTTTTGGTGATCGAACCCCAGATACTTCGTCCCCTGCATCGTGAGCACCCCCGCATCCCCTTCTTTAAGATACTCATGCATATCACGCGGTATCTTAAATCTCATCTGATCTCCACTCTCAAATTCAAAGGTCGCATAATACTGTGCATTCAACGGATTTGGTATTTCCATCAATCGATCGCCCTTATCCACATAGATATCCTTTGCAACAACGACCGCCTTGACCTTAAGCTTCGGGGCGTTTTTATTGTTTTGGTACATTCGGATCGATCGAAAGAACGTCATAAAGATCGAAAACAATACGACCACAAATGCAAGTACCATTGTGATTTGCATGGCTTTCATCGTTTGCATCATTCCCATACGACCCTCCTTCTCTAAATCAAACCTCGATAGCTCGCCCTTCGGATCGTCCGGCTCGATCTATCAACATAGACCTCCCTGATATGCTATTCTCTCGGCTCGATATAATACGCATTTTTCTCCGCCAAGACCCAAGGGATGTCGATCCACAGCTCCATCTGTAAAGACGGCTGCGGAAAATTCTCCGCCATCAGATCCTTCTCTTCCTTAAAACGCATCGACAAATTGCCGGCTTCATAATTTTCCGATGATCCCTGAATGATCTCTCCGCACAAATGATAGAAGCAGAAGTAAGATAATGTGTCCTTTTTTTCCGATTCAAGCGCTGTACTCTCGATAACATCTGCCATCTTCAAACCAAATTGCGAAAAAAAGGCATCAAGCTTTTCCCCGGGATCCTGAGCAAAGAGCTGATAATTCTTGCAGCCCAAACAATCACAGATCTCTTGATCATTTTGTTCAAAATACATACGAGTTCGCTCAACATCGATATCCAGAACATTCTCCCCGATACGAAAGATCATAATAACCTCCTAAGACTTCTGCTGTGCATCGATGATCGAGTCCACAGCGATCATGACTGCGATAAACAGCTCCTCATTGCTCTCATCCGCCACTTCGATCGCAAACTTGTCCCCGATACTGAACAGCTTTCGATTGATGCGTCCGATCAGTTGACCATTTCGGAGCACATCAAAATTTTTGCTGAAGAAATCCCCCTCGATCGTGATCCCGACGCTTGTCGGCTGCACCTCGATCACTTGACGGAAAAAAGCCAGCTTGCTCTGAAGTTTCAGTACATTTCCATCCGCAAACTCAACGACAAATCTCGGTAAAAAAGTCAACAGCTCTCGCTTCACCGTAAACAGATGACGTCCCGACGGATCCGTCACATGCACCGTCTTGCCGATCAGCTGAAAATCCTGATCCACCTGATAGACCGCATTGCCTGCCTCATCCGTGATCGGATAATGATCCGTGATCTTAAACACCTTCTGCTGAATATACAATCTTCTCATCCTGTTTCTCCTTCTTTTCTATCCTTTATTTTCTTCGATCCCAATACACAAACCTCCTCGTACTTGAGTTTCTGCATTGAACTTACTTTTACATTATAAAACAACTTTCATCTGCTGTATAGATGAGATTTAGCCAAACACCCTGCCACATGTTCATGACCGATCCCCTCACATACGATCCACGCGAGATCTGTTCAAGCTTTTTTCTACACCTTATCCTACATAAAAATGTGCCTCATCCATTTTTCAAACAATCGCCCTTGTTTTTAATAAAGATCTCGGATCCGTCCGGAAAGTTCAAAGCCTATGTCGAATAGATCGAGAATCCGCAACAACCCATCTCCTTCGCCATTTGAAAGCCAAGCGATCGATAAAAGGCGATCGTCTTTTCACGATCCTCCGTAAAGAGATGCATCTGATAAACTCCCTCATATTCTGCTTTAACCTTCTGTATCAGCAAGCTCCCGATCCCTCTCCTTTGGAAATCCGGATGCACGATGATATCCTGGATCAGGATCACCGAATGTCCATCCCCTACAACTCGAATGATCCCGACCAAACGATCCTCCTCATAAGCCCCATAGACCCTCAGCGAATTGAGGTATGCCTGCTCCAGCATTTGAGGCCGGGCGGTATAATTTGTCCACCCCACCGCTTCATAAAGAGGCAGGATCTCCTTTCCCTTATAACCGGAATATATTTTGATCTGAATATTCATCGCTCCTCCTAAAAACTTTAAGTCCTATGCTAATATGATCCGTTCATCCAGCTCGATCACTTCAATGATCAACTGCCTTTCAAACAATTCTTCGGGATCCTTCGTTCCCAATCCCTCGATATTCATCAGCAGATCTCCGACCACATGCTCCGGATCTTTTCGTTCTCTCACCATACAACTCATGATCCTGTCATTTTCCACCATGATCCAATCTCTACGATCCAAATAATAGGCTGTGTTTTCAAAGATCTTCGGCGTATCGCTCCACAAATGGATCTGCATACCATAAAATCTTACAAAGCCTGTTCGATCCTTTTGGATATGCAACTCCAAACGACCCATCACTTCATCCAAAGAAAGCATATCGTCCGAGTGCTCCTTGACTCTTCCGAGCGGCGTCGTGAATATGATTTTTTCCTGTGGCGTTCGGATCTGATACGAATGACAAAGAGAAGCCCTCCGAGTCATCGGTAAGATCTCGGCTTCTCCAAAAGGAATACGAATTTTTCTGCCCTGATAGGACAATAAAGCTTCCTTCTCTCGAAATTCAATACCCGATTTTTCTATCGCTTTTCCCCAGATCATTATTACCAAAAATACCGGGATCAACATAAAGATCGGTATCGAACCAAAAATGATCCATATGCCGAGCCTTGGATCCTCCTGTATAAAAGCCGGCGCAAACTCCGGCCCTTTGCTGATCCCTGTCAGATGTAGCAAAAGAATATCCAGTCCCAGCCCCAAAACAGCGGCCAAGATCACCATCCAATATAAGGTATAGTGAGACCCCCTGCTATGATAAAAAACAACAGAATCCATTCCGTCTCCTCCGATCTACCGCATAGAACAAAAATCGCTATTCCTTCCGTTTCCCTTCTTCTCCAAGCAAGTGCTGATGCAGTGGGATTTTGTAAAATCGCCACCTTCCCTCTACCGTATAGAACAACGATCGGCATCCTGTTTTTGCAGGCTTTTTCCAAAAAATCACGATGCGCGAGCCATTGTTTTTCTGCACGATCTGCACGATGCGGATCGTAGCCGGATGAAACAGGACGTTTCTCATCCGGCGGGCGAAAAACCTTGGCGAGCAAATCCGATTTTTTCAAAAGACTGCTCAACAGATAAGATCTTGTTCGAAAAAGCCATTTTCCAAGGCGAATCACACGAAATCAGTGCGAGCGCCCACTTTCAAACACCACCCATTTCCCATCGACCATCACATTCAGTCTTCCGGATCCGCTGTATTGATATGGGATATCCACCCCAAAATTGGATTGATCATTCTCTGTCGGGAATTGATCTTCCGCTACCATCGAACTGATGGTTCCATCGCTGGTCCCTCAGGTCGGACCATTGATCACTTCTTTCCCGCTGTCAAGATACAATTTTCCATCCACCATCATCGCTCTTGGGATCTCTGCATTTTGGGCAAGCTGTGCAAAATCGTCATATACCGCCTGCTCGATCTCCCAGACCCCTGCATAAGGTTGCTCCGCAAAATATTTTCCATCCCTTTGATAGATGAACATCGAGCTTGCTCCACCCTCAGAATGCATCAGATCGATTCGGATCACGCCTTCTGCATTCTGTGGCGAATCATTGACCGACTCTTCGCTCGTCGCTTTTGCCGAACCGAATTGACCCAGGATCATTTCAATATCCTTCGGGTCTTCTTTGACAGCGATGCCGGTCGGCTCACTGACTCCATAGACCTCAATGGATCGGAGCGCCTCGCTCTTTGGCAATTCCATCGGTTTACTGCTGCAACCTACAAGCAAAAATACCATCATCCATAGCAATAATCTTTTTAACTTCATTCCTTCTCCTTTGCAATGCATTAAAAATACTTTTTAAAAGCGTCTTCCATTTGTTGCAATCCCTCCGGTGATAAATAAAATTGATAATCCTTCTCTGTCCAATCGATCTTTCCCATCCCGCCATAGATCTTATCCGGGCAATCATAGCCGATCTTTCGCGCGATCGTGATCGCAAACAGATCGAAAGCATCTCCGGTCGCCGTGATGATATTACCATCCTCTACGATCGGCGCATAGACAGCATTATCCTGCTCAATAAATGTCATCCGCTCATACATTTCAACAAACAGGGAGGATGTGAATTTTTTCCCTTTAAGCAGACCCGCCTGCGCCAAAAAGATCGGTCCTGAGCAGATCGCCCCGATCACAAGATCTTTTTCGTTTTGAAGGCTCGACAAAAATGCCTTCAGTTTTTCATCTGCAAGACCTTCTCGAAGATCGCTGCATCCCGAGAGCACAAGGCAATCATATTCCTCCTTGGAGAATTCATCAAAAGTTTTTTCCGGTAGGATCATAAATCCCTCTTCCGAGTGCACCGGCTCTTTCGAAGAATAAAAGACGACCGTTTTGCTGTCGTAGTCCCATCGAAAAAGCCCGCACAGATCTGCGATCTCCTGAAAGCTAAACTTCGGATATACGATCAATGCAATTTGTTTCTTCATACCTCTATCCTTTCATTGAAGCTCGTATCTTCTCCGGGATCATTACCACCTCGGTCGTCAGCGACTGTGGCTTAAAATCCGGATCGATACATTCGTCCCAGTATGCAAGATGCTTTTTGTCGATCCAATGTTCGCTGTCCTGCACATGAGCGCCTCCCTCGCCTTGCACCGAAAACCAATACAGATAATCTTCTCCATGGATCTTTTCGCTAAAGATCACTTCGACATACATCTTCTCACCTTCCAGTGTTTCCAGTACAGCAGGCATATTTTCATTGAGGAATGCGATCCATTCCCGTGCTTTTTCCATTTTCCCCGACTTTACCTTGAATCGTACCATCTCTGTTTTCATATCTATCCTTTCATTATCACCGTTTTTCAAGCATCGCTCGGATCGTATCGGAAATCGGGCGCGGCCTGTAATTGAGTTCACGCTTCGCTTTTTCACAGGAATAATTGGAATTGGAGCGAAGGGTATAGATCGAGTAAGGAGTGAGCAAAGGCTTTTTGCCAAGTAGCTTGGCAAAACTTTCCGCCATCGGCGCAACAAGCTCTGCGGTCTTGATCGGAAAATGCACGATCTGTTTTTTTCGGCCGGTCACTTCGGACACGATATTGTACAGATCCTCGATCTCATAGTATCCGCCCGAAATGATATAGCTCTCACCCTTTTTGGCATGCTTTTCGCAAAGGAGGAGCGATCCGGCAACATCCCGAACATCGACAAAATCATATCCTCCCCGTACGGACAAAAACACGCGATCTCTTGCCATACGTTCCAAAAGCTGTGTCAGATGATTGTTTCGGTTAAAGTCGTAAGGTCCGATGATCCCCGATGGGAAGATCAGATTCGCTTCCAGCCCTTCTTCGATCGCCTCCAACACGATCTGCGCCGCAGTTGCTTTGGATTTGGCATAATGACCCTCAACTCGATCCGGATGAAATATATCCGGCTCCACGATCGGATCCAACGACGAATTCTCAGGGATCGCATGCACCGAGCTTACATAGAGCAATCTACCGACCCCATGCTCTTGACACAGTGTCAAAATATTTTTTGTGCCCTGGATATTGATCTTCTCCAGATCTTCATTTTTGACGGATTCGATCGTGATCAGCGCCGCCATATGGATAAGTACCACATGATCATAGCCTTTCACATCAAAAAAACTTGCCAACGATTTTTTGTCTCGGACATCACCCGGACATCTCTCTACCTCGGATGGCAGAGGTGTCTTGTCCTTCGGAAGGCAAAGTGCACGGATCTTTGCATTTTCTTTCAGCAAGGCGCGAATGACTGCCTGTCCTAAATGCCCCGTACCTCCGGTAACCAAATATAACTTCTTCATTTTTTGATCCAATCTATTATCTCTATCTTTACCAGAAAAAACGCAGGATGACGAGCAGACCCGCTTGTAAAATCATGTAGTAATACCAACACTTATAGCTATAAATTTTCTATTTATCACTTTAAATGATTATTTTTTTCTTCTAATTTTTTAATGCCACTGTCACCAAGTGTTTTCAATGAAATCAATTGTGTTCTGGCAAGCTTTCTAAGTTCTATCATTCTTTCTTTTTGATTCATACCTTTACCAATAAGAACTGCATTGTAGCTTTCCATATTGGCTAATACCAGTAATTCATTTAAACTTGCATAATCCCTCATATTACCTTTTAAATCTTTATTTTCATCTCGCCACTGTTTAGCAGTTTTATTAAACAAGGCAACATTTAGCAGATCTGCTTCACTTGCATATTTAAATCCCAATTGACTGTCTGTTAGATCATTTAGCAAATAAGTTTGAATAGCATCCGTATGAATCCTATAGTTAATTTTTGAAATTTCACGATGTAAATTCCACGTAAGTGATAATCTTGAAGTTTCATCAGATTTCAATCTTTTATAATCTTGAATGATATACAACTTAAATTCTGGAGATAACCAAGAAGCAAATTCTAATGCAATGTCACTATGAGCGTATGTTCCTCCATATCTCCCGGATTTTGATACAATACCTTTTGCATTTGTATTTTCAATCCATTTTTGAGGCGTCATTGTAAATCGATTTAAACCAGTTCCGTTTTAAACGTGTCGAATTGCACACGGTTAAAATCTTCGTTATTTAAAATTTCCCATAATCCAATAAACTCCAGTGTGTTTCTATTCCTCATCCAATTCTGAATAACAAATCTTGGATCATCTTCATTTTTATATCTTGCAATATCTGTTAAAGATATATAATCATTTTTGAAGTCTTCAGTATAAATTTCTATACTGAATCCTTGAGCTTTAATTTTATCTTTTTGTATTTTTAACAAAACTTATTTCTCCTTTCTAGGGTCTATGTGATGTTTGCAATCATCTACTGAGTAGATAACTCTAAACAACACATAGCCTATTCTTCTTAAGAGTTTTAATTTTTTGCAGAAGCACTAAAACCCTTGATTTTATTAGCTCTTTTACCACTAACACAATTATGACATAAGACCCCGGTGTAAAATCCGTAATTTTTTTATACTACTCCCTAAAACAATCACGGAAATTTTTTTATCATTCTTAAGGCGTTGTCCCTACAGATTATTTTTATTTCTTCATGACTGAAATCCATATGATCTAATATTTCAAAATAACGATCATAAATATCCTCCGGCTTTAATTCCCTGTTATCGGGATAATCCGTAGCGAATAACAGTTTTTCTGCACCAAAAGAACGCAAAATTTTATTGGTTTCCTCAATACCATACCGGTCAACCAAATCCGGCAAAATCGCAGAAATATTTACATATACATCTGTGCCAATCAGTTCATTAAATTGAAAGCCCCCAAGATGGGCAATGGAAACTCTTACTTTGGGATATTTTTCTAACATTTTTTTAATTCTGGTCGGAGAGCAGACATCATCTTCTAAAGACTCTCTTGGATAAGAGTGTATCTCTAAAAGAATATTTTTCTTCTCTGCGTATTTAAATATTTCTTCATAATAATTCCCATCTATCGGATATCCGGTATTTGTCGGATGTAACTTGATACCGATAAAAAATTCATTTTCAAAAACACGATCAAGTTCTCTTAGTGTATCAGAAATATTTCTCCTAATATCGATATCTGCAAAACAATAAAACTTTCCTTTATGACTCTCTGCAATCTTTATCAAATTATTATGGACTGCCTCTACAGTAAATTCCATTGAAAGCATATATGGATCATTAAAAGGCATAATGAAGGCTTTCTCAATATTAAATTTTTCCATAATCTTTATGAAATCTTTCGCTGCCCCATTTACAATAAACTTCCCATCATAATCTTTATTTGCTTCAATCACATCATCAGGAGTCAAATGTATATGTGCATCTACCCTGGAGATATCTTTCCAGCTATTCATTTAGAACCTCCTAAAATTTTGTTTTTCACTACCCCCACATCAACTCTTATATTTTTCCCAAATGAAGACTTGAAAACCGGTCCCCGTATTTACTATTTGCCACTGTCATTCTTATGACACGAAACCCGCCTGCTAAATGATATCGTTATATCAACACTTTTAGTTACAAGTTTTTCATTCTTTCAATCGGATCGTTGATCCAACAAACCGGAATTTGTAGAGCGAAAACTTTTTTGAATACCTTTTACCATTTTTATATTATTGTATCGTGTTCCGTCTTTCAAAATGAAGGCATTCGGAATTTCTCCCACTTGGATGAATCCAATTTTCTCATAAAGAACTCTCCCTCTTTCATTCCCTGAGAAATAATCCAGTTCAAGTTGGGAAAGACCCCATTCCTTAGCATAGTCTTCGAGACATAGAAGCAACTTCTTTCCTATTCCCAGGTTCCAGAATTCTTTGAGCACAGAAACAGCCACATTCCCTCGATGGCACATTTTCTTTTTTGTCAGTCTTGTGATCATAGCATTTGCAATCAGTCTTCCATCCATTTTGACAACAAGCATAAGGGTACTATCCGATTCATTAAAGCCTTTTATCATTTTTGCTTCCTCTTCTGCAGACATGGTTATTTCTTCCGGATAAGAATACAAGAAATCAGATTCTCCCATAACGGTTTTCAAATATTCAACAGTTTCTGCTGCATCCTTTTCTTCGATCTCTCGAATTTTGCATATTCTCCCATCTTTTAGTTCAAAAATTTCCGGTGTGTATTTCATATTTATCCCTCGCATAAATTCCAATTTATTTTCTTCATTTTTTGATCCAATCTATTATCTCTATCTTTACCAGAAAAAACGCAGGATGACGAGCAGACCCGCCAGCAAGATCCCAAATGCCACAAAATAGTGTTTTGCCCTGAGCTGTGTCACAAAATCAAGGAACCATCCCGCTGTAAAAAACACCAGGCTCAGAAAGATCAGTGCCAGCGCAAGCGGTGTCAGCAGCTTAAAAAGCGTATTCGGATAACCCAGATCAAGCAACATCAACAGCGCAAGCATCCCGATCCCGATGATCGTCATCCAACTTCCGATCCGATTCCATTTGTTCATCCTTCCTACCCTCTCTTATCTTCGGTGATCGATCTTAGCCCCTACGATCCCTTTGTTTCATTGCATCCGATCTTCGTGTCGGATGTATCATCTTGCTCCTCATGGTGATGCTCATGCTCATGTTCTCCCCAATCCGAATGCTCATGGTGATGCGCTTCGCTCTCTTCCGCGTGAACATGCTGGTGGCTATGCAAATGAGCATGTGGATGGCTGTGGGTCAGCTCCCCATGTCGATGCTCATGAAGATGCAAATGTTCATGCTCATGTGTATGCTGGAGAGCGATCGTATCCTTCGCCATCAGGATCGTACTAATCGCCATGATCGCAAAAGCCAGATAAAACTGTAGACTCGGTCTTTCGCCAAGCAACAGTAAACTGAAGGCAACCCCCAAAAAAGGTGCGACCGAATAATAGGCGCTCGTCTTTGCAGCCCCCAGATCTTTTTGCGCCATAATATAAAAATTGATGCTCAGTCCATAGGCTACAAAACCGAGCAAAAGCACCGCCAAACCCCAGTGGATCGCCGGGAATGATTCCCCCACAAACCATGCGATCAAAAGACTTCCTATCCCGGAAAAACAACCCTTGATGATCACGATCTCCTCCGAGCTTTTGTTGCTGATCATCTTAGTGCAGTTGTTCTCAAGTCCCCAACAGATCGAAGCGCCCAGCACAAATAATGAGCCGCTGTTGAAAACAAAGGCTCCCTTTCCTTCAAAGCTCAGCAAAATACTCGCAACGGTAACCAAGGCGATCGCAAGCCACAGCCTTTGAGAGATCATCTCCTTGAAGATCATCAAGGCGATCAAAGAGGTCGCGACGATCTCAAAATTATTTAAAAGCGAAACATTCGCCGAATTGGTCTGTAGGATCCCCATCATCAGAAGGATCGGTGCAAGGATGTCCAGCACCACCATCCCGATCGTATAAGGGAGCTCCTTCTTTGTCAAAGATTCTGCGCTCTGTACTTTGCCGCTCATCCTCGCCGCAAAAACATAAAACAACATTCCGACACCTGCACCGAAGTAAAGCAGCCCCGCCATCATCGTCGGCTCCACATGCTCGAGCAAAAGTTTGGAGATCGGAATATTGATCGCATACAAAGCGGCTGCGAGGATCGCAAAAAATGTTGCAGTATTCTTTGTTTTCATCATTCTCCCTTCCTAAGCTCCTCCCAACCTATTCATAATACTCCAGTGCATGGTAATTATGCGGGAAAAAATAAATTTCCACCCCACGCTTTCCATCCAATCGATTCCATAGGATAATCTTATATGTAAGCGAAGTGTAGGTCTTCGTCCCACCGTCTTTATAGATCTGGTAGATCGGGAAAAACAGTATCACCAACACGATGATCAAGAGGAACCATTTTTTCTTTTTCATAATGCCCTCATCAATTTTCAAAAAGACGACCCAGCCAAATCGTACTGCGCCGTCTTATTATTTTGCTCAAAAACTTTCTACTTCTCTCGATATTTGCTCTCGACTTTAAAGATATAAAGGATCATCAAGGCGATGACAAGCAATATTTCTCCAAATACCATTACCATCAAACTGATCACTTCATTATTTCCAAGAAGCGGCACACCAACTAAGATTATTCCGATCCCCAAAAAGATCCACAACTTAGAGAACGCCCTATTGTAAGCATGAACATTTTCTTTCGGAATGGGTGCCGGCTTTGTATTTGCCCAAAAATGCATCGGTTTTTCCCGTTTCGAAAAGAACAGATAGATCCCCACCATGATAAATCCTGCGCCCATTAAAGTATTCAGTGCAAAACCGATTATTTTCTCCGACATACTCCCTCCGTTCTCAAAATATTTGTTCCAAGATCACAACTTTATTTTCCCGTGGGCTTGTCAAAAACTTGCTGTCTTTTTTCATCACAGCTTTTTCAAGAGTGCATTATCCATTTCACAGGCTATTTACCGATACAGAAACGTGCAAAGATTACATTGAGAAGATCTTCCGACGCGGTATCTCCGGTGATCTCTCCCAAAATGTTCCAGATATTTCGAAAATCGGTTTCAATGATATCCAAAGGAAGCCCTGTATAGAGGGATTGTAGCGCTTCTTCACAAGCCTCCCCCGCTCTTTCGAGCGCATTTTTATGCCTTGCATTGTTGATCATATATTCATTATCGACCGAAAGCCCTTCGATCTCGACCATTCTCTTGATCGCTTGGATCAACTCCTCGATCCCTTTTCCATTTTTGATCGATGCCATGATCGTATTATCCGGATCCAAACGCTCACTGACCACATCCATATCGATCTCCTGCTCCAGATCCGATTTGTTGATGATCACGATGACATACTTGTCTTCGGTCATATCCATGATCTCGATGTCTTCCCGATCCAGCTCCCTCGATCCATCCAGAACGAGGATGACCAGATCCGCCGAAGCGATGGATTCCATCGAACGTGCGACCCCGATCTTCTCGACCACATCATCGGTCTCACGGATACCGGCGGTATCGACAAGGCGGATCGGAATGCCGTCGAGGGTAAAAAATTCTTCGATGACATCTCGCGTCGTGCCGGCAATCTCGGTAACGATCGCCCGATCCTCTCTCAATATCCCATTGAGCAGAGAGGACTTGCCGACATTGGGCTTTCCGACGATCACCGTACGCAGACCGTCTTTATAGATCTTTCCGACCTCAAAACTTGCGATCATCTTATTGATCTGTTCCAACGTTTTGTCAAGCGAGTCGATCAGCTCCTGATAGGTGACCTCCGGCTCGTCTTCTTCCGGAAAATCGACCGCAACCGTGATCTTCGCCAGATCTTCCGTGATCTCGTCACGCATTTTCGTAAGCGTGTTGGACAATTTCCCGTCAAGCTGCTGCTGCGATATTTCATGCCCCATTCCCGTCTTTGCCGTGATGATATCCATCACCGCCTCCGCTTGAGAAAGGTCGATCCTGCCATTCAAAAAAGCTCTCTTTGTAAATTCGCCGCGTTCCGCCAGCCTTGCTCCCTTTTTTAATACGAGTTCCAAGACCTTGCGCAAGCTCTGGTATCCGCCGTGACAGTTGATCTCCACGATGTCTTCGGTCGTATAGCTGTATGGCGCTTTCATATAAGTACATAACACTTCGTCGATCACAGCCCCCTCATCGACGATATGACCGAGCATCAAATATCGAGAGCGATCTCCCAGACGATGTGAGCGATCTCTCGGCTCAAAAATTTTGTTTGCGATCTCCAAAGATCCACTTCCGCTCAAACGAATGATCCCTACACCGGACTCCCCCGATGCAGTGATGATGGCGGCGATCGTGTCCATTAACATTGCTTTCTCCTTATTTATAAAAGTAATTGCTTTTGTGTGCTCTTGCCATTTTTGACGCCCGGACAAAAGATCTTTCATCCATCTTTCAAAAGCCGGCAAGCGTTAACTTCATTATAACCCAAATTCTAAAATTAGGCTATACATCTACATTTTCTTTACAATTCTTCATAAAAAAAGAGAGCGTCACATCGTACACTCTCTTTGAGGAAAACAAAAATTTTACCGATCTCGTAAAGGTCGGGGCAGGCTTTGATCTTCGATCGCTCGATCAATGCCAGCCGAAAAGCTCTTCGTATTTTTCTTCGCTCTTCGCCCTGCCTCTTGGCGTCAGCTTGATGATATCGTTGACGATCTCAATGCTCGCCTCTCCCTGAAGCGATGAGAGGATCTTTCTGGTGAATACCGGATCCCAGCTCATATGCTTGTAGATGGTCTCACATGCCGCCTCGACGGACTCGTTTTCTCTGCCCTCATGATGCATCAGATGAAAAAGCAGCGTGGATTTCGCAAACTCGATTTTCTGTTTTTGCCGACGCCGAAATACGGTAATAAGTCCTCGCTCTCGTCCGAAAATGAGCACGACCAAAAAAGTCAGCCCGGTCATCATCGCCATACAGCCGGCGATCGATACGTCAAAAAGGGCTGCCACGCGATATCCGACAACAGCATTGATCGCTCCGAAGAAGGCACCCAAAAACAGCATTTTTTTCAGATCGTCCGTGATGAGATATGCCGTGATCGCCGGCCCGACCATAAATGCAACGACCAATATCGAACCGACCGCTTGGAAGGAACCGACCGCTGTCACCGAGACCAAAGTCATTAGCGCATAGTGCAATATCACCGGCGAAAAGCCGAGCACCGATGCAAGCATCGGATCAAAGGTCGTGATCTTGAGCTCTTTGAAAAAGATCACGATAAAAAGCAAGTTGATGAGTAGCAAAAAACCGGTCGTATAGATCGCTTTTGCTCCAATGTCTACCCCACCGACCATCATTCGTGTAAAGGGTGCAAATGCCAATTCACCCAACAATACGGAATCCGTATCCAGATGGACCGCTCCGGCGAATTTGGTGATCAAAATGATCGCGATCGAAAAGATCAGCGAGAATACGACGCCGATCGCCGCATCCTCGGATAAGAGTCCTGTCCGGCTAAGCGCTTCCGTCAACCAAACGGTCGCAACGCCCATCAAAGTCGCACCGATGATCAAAAAAGGCGAGGACAGATCATGGGTCGCAAAAAATGCAAGCACGATGCCGAGAAGGATCGTATGGGTGATCGAGTCGGACATCATCGTCTTCTTCGTCAGTACCAGAAAAGTCCCGACCAATGCGCAGCTGATCGCTACGATCACTGCGATGAGCTGTATTTCCATTTGAGGAGTCATAGAATCCCTCCTTCCCGATGAAGCAACCGATCCAGTGGATCTTCCCCATCTTCCCGCTCTCTTTTTTCTTGAGCCGAGTCTTGCGATCCGCCGACCGATGATTTAGATGTAATCTTTTGCATCACCTGAGCCTCATATTGTCGTCGAAGACTCTCCAGTTTTACTTTATTTCTCTTTCTTTGACGCGATTTTGAGATCAAGCCGCGGTCCGGTGCAAACAGCAAACTGATCAACGCGATCATGCTGATGCAAACCACGATCGCCGGTCCTGTCGGCAGTTTTGTCACAAGCGAACTCGCCATCGTCCCGACGACTCCGGATACTCCGCCAAAAATCCCTGCCAAAAATACCATGACCGACAATTTGTTCGTCCATTGTCGAGCCGATACTGCCGGTGTAATCAGCATGGCGCTCATCAGGATCACACCGACGGTTTGAAGGCCGACGATGATCGCCAATACGATCATAAAAGAAAGCAACAAATTCAACTTCTGCGTCGGGAATCCCAGACTCTGCGCATAATCACCGTCAAAGGAAAAGAGCTTAAATTCCTTCCAAAACAAAATCACTAAAAGAAGTAGAACGCTTCCACAGATCAGCATCATATAGATATCCCGTTGCAGTAAGGTCGATGCTTGTCCGAATATAAATCGTTTAAGTCCGGCTTGATTGGAGTTCGGCAGTTTTTGCACATAGGTCAAAAGCACCATACCGAAACCGAAAAATACGGACATACTCAATGCCAGCGCGCTATCAAATTTGATTCGCGTATTTCTCACGATCACAATGATGAACAAGGTGGAGAGAAGCCCCGAAATCAACGCCCCGAGCAACAACATCTCCGTGTGCTTGGTCATCGTCAAAATAAATGCCAGCACGATACCCGGCAATGCGGAATGCGATACACCATCCCCAAGCAAGCTCTGCTTACGAAGTACGGCAAAGCATCCGAGCACGCCGCTGATGACACCTAAAAGACAGGAGCCGATCGCAACGGTACGAAAGGTATAGTCGCTGAGCAGCAATAGGATATTATTCATTATACACCTCACTTTTCAGCAATGAAGAGGTACTGCGATATGCTTTTTTCAAATTTTCGTCGGTGAAAACATCCTGTGTCGTCCCCGATGCG
This sequence comes from Peptostreptococcaceae bacterium, assembly GCA_030532705.1. GTDB lineage: Bacteria > Bacillota > Clostridia > Peptostreptococcales > Filifactoraceae > JAUNKE01. The sequence goes on along the minus strand of JAUNKR010000007.1, from coordinate 47,961 downwards.
ATCACTCTCAGATTGATCAGCGCGAGATGGTCAAAGTATTCTTTTACAGTCTGTAAGTCATGATGGACTACAACAACCGTCTTTCCCTCTGACTTGAGCTCCTTCAAAAGATCTACAATCGTGCGTTCCGTCTGAGCGTCGACACCTTTGAACGGCTCATCCATAAAGTAAATATCCGCCTCTTGTGCCAATGCTCTCGCCAAAAAAACACGCTGTTGTTGTCCACCGGAGAGTTGGCTGATCTGTCTTTGTGCAAAGTTTTGCATACCGACTTTTTCCAACATCTTTTTAGCAAGTTCCCGATCCTCTTTTCTCGGTCTACGAAGCCATCCCAGTTTTCCATAACAACCCATCAGCACGACATCCTGCACCGTAGCCGGAAAGTCCCAGTCCACACTGCTGCTTTGAGGTACATAGCCGATCTGTTTTTTGATCTCCTTGTCATTTCCGCCGTAAAGAGGGTATCGCACTTCGCCGCTCACAGGCTTCAACAAACCCAGCATCGCTTTGAGCAAAGTTGTCTTGCCTGCGCCGTTGGGTCCAACGATCGCCATCAATCTTCCTTTCGGAATATTGAGGTCGATGTCCCAAAGTACCGGTTTTTCTTGATATGCTACCGTTAAATCCTCTATTTCAACTACAAATTGTTCCATCATTTCCTCCTCTTGGATCAGAGCTGATCCATTCCATCTTATCCTTTTTAATTATTATATCTCAAAACGGATCTTTTTTCTATCCGTCATCATGGATCCGACGTTCTGCATCGGGTCGATTTAGGATCGAATCAAGAGTTAGGAATTATCGTTCGAATAAAAAAGGGGTTGCAAGTACGACTCACAACCCACTCGTTTTTATTTCAGCGCATCCACGATCGTGTCGATATTTGCTTTCATCGTTCCGATATAAGTTCCATGATCTGTTCCCGGATCACCCAATGAATCGGAGTATAGCTCTCCACCGATGCTTACTTCAAATCCTTTTGCCTTTACAGCCGATTGCAATGCTTCGATCGTTTTTGTCGGTACCGAAGACTCTACAAAGATCGCCTTGATCTTCTTCTCTGCAATAAAGTCCGCCAACTCACTCACATCCGCTGTTCCGGCTTCCGCTTCCGTGCTCACTCCCTGCAATCCTCTTACCTCGATGCCGTAAGCTTTTCCGAAATACTGGAATGCATCGTGAGCTGTAACAAGCACTCTGCTCTCCATCGGGATCTCTTCTACACGTTTTTTGATGTAGCCGTCCACTTCATCAAGCTCCGCAAGATAAGCTGTCAAATTCGCTTCATAGCTCTCTTTGCCTTCCGGATCCGCCATCGCCAATCCGTCCGCAACAACTTTTGCCGCATCCTTCCAGATCATCACGTCGAACCAGATATGAGGGTCATGCACATTCGGCTCATCTTCAGCCATCAACAGCTTGCCATGATCCAATCCGTTTTCGATCGAAATGATATTTTTGTTCTGAGATGCCAGTTGCTCAAAGATCTCTCCCATCTTTCCTTCCAAATGCAATCCGTTATATACGATCACATCCGCTTCCTGCATCAATGTCACATCCCCTGCACTCGCTTGATAAAGATGCGGGTCGATGCCTGCACCCATAAGACCTTGTACCTGCACGCGATCTTTTCCGATCACTTGTGCAAGATCCGCAAGCATCGTTGTGGTAGCAACTACCTTAAGACCTTCTTTTGGCGTTCCACCGCTTTGTGTTCCTGTATTCTCATTCTTGCTGCATCCAACGATCATTGCAACCACCAAGAACATCATTAGAATAAAATTGATACTTCTTTTGACTTTTCTTTTCACTTTGTCAAATCCTCCCTATTGTTTTTAGTTAGCCATAACTAACATTCTTATACTACAACGAATTTTTCAAAAAATCAAGAGGCTTTTTGTATTTTTTATCAACAAACCAAAAAAATGATCCCCGAATTTGATTTATCCAAAATCGTATTAAAGAATTGTTTACGGAATCAATTATACTATATTTCAAGCCACAAGAAAAGTGTAATATAAAAACCGACCTCCAATCGTTAGACTTTGGATCTAACCTTTGGGGATCGGTTTATCGAGTTCTTTTTCATTTTTATCTTCCGGTGTTTATGCTCTCTCCAAATCCTGACGCGCTGATCGAAAGCGATCCGATCATCCTATGCCTTCTTCGGTTCGACGAGGAATTTTACATAAAGAGCCAAGCAGAAGAATACGCAGAACACTGCGACCCACTCCATCAAGAGTGCGACTGCCCCAAGACCGATGACCGATGTACCCGCCTTTACAAAAAATCCGTTCGCCAATTTAAAACCGATCGCCGTGATGACCGTCGGGAATGTGATCGCCGAGATACTCGGATAAAATTTGAGCTTGAGTACCTGAGGAAGCTTGGTCAACGCCACAATAAAGAACAGTCCGGATACGATCATCAAAGGCACGAGAATGATCATCTGCTTTTCTTCAAATCCGCTCATATATCCTGTCAGCAAAAGCCCACCCGGCGCAGTCAATACAAGAAAAGTCGCCATTGCCGGTTCCGGAATATTTTTCACTATGAACACGCGGTAGCATACGATCGGGATCAATGCGATATAGCATACCAGGCCGAACCAGAAACATCGCTCGACAATGACGGTCGCTTGAAACATCTTTCCGGTCACGGTCGCCACAACGATACCCACATACATGATGTACCAGGTCGGGAATACCGTTTTGATATCCTTCTTGATGGCGATGCTCATCGTAAACCAGATGATCAGCAGCCCATGGAAAAAGAGTCCGAACATCCATAGATAATAGGCAACCCGGCTACCGTATGCCATCAGATAGGTCGCAAAAAGCATCGTTGACATCGGAAAGGTCGCAAAGACACTCGCCACAACAGGATTTTTCATCTCTTCGCCTAATTTGTCTCTGCCGACGAACAATCGTGCAACATACATTATGTATAGGATCGCCCCGATCCCACCGCAGATCCATCGTACACTGTCTCCATAGCTTCTCAACAAGTTACCTAATGCAAACAGTCCCAAAATAAGTCCCGCCATCGGTAGCGGTATTTTCTTTATCATACAAACCTCCAAAGTTTTTCTTATTCCACAATTATACCATAATTTTTACCTATTCCCTTTGACAGTTCGTTTATAACTTATCGATTATTTTTATCGATCCCATTATCTTTTTCTATGGAAGGATCTAAAATTGATCCATGCTCTCCTGACAGGCGATAAAAATGTTCGGTGCTCTTTAGAGCGGACAACATCAAAATATCGCATCCGATCGGACGGCTCTGTTATTTCAAACGCCGAACATCCATGCGATATCTCTCTCCCCGAAGTCTTTATTATCTTCCTCTTTTGTTCGTCGGAACATCCTTATACATATTTTTGATCCAAAAATACATCCCAAGCGGGAATTGGAGCGCCCCTACAAAACTCATCAAAAACAGTACAAAGAATACCGTTTCCATCGGCGAGTCCGTATAGCGATACTTCCGAAATCCGACATCGACAACGAGAAGTATCACAAAAAACACGAGCCCGCGAAGCATCAGCTTGATACTTTGGCTCTTGTCCGGATTGAACTTTCCATGCCCTTCCTGATAGCTTTTGGTGCTTTCCAAAAACTCTTCCTCCGCCTTGCGATCTCGTATATCATCCTTCGATTTTTTGCCAAATATCATAAACTCTCCTTCTTGAGCAGTAGTATTTAAAGACAGTAATAGATAGCTCCGTAATAGAAACTTTTATTTTATAAGATCTATATATTTATTATCAGTTTTTAGAATTGTAAATCCTCTATCTTTATATAATACATAGATATCTGTGTTACAATCAATAAAAATTATATCAAAGTGGTCATGATATTTATTTTGAATTGATTTCCAATGTGTTACTATTTTTTCTATGTCAAACTGATTAAAAGAATTCCAAAAAGAAATTATATACAACCATTTGTTATTGACTTCATCTTGTATTCCATAGTTTATTTTTTTATTAAGTTTTTCTGTTTTATCAACAATAGACATACATACTATTCTTATATTATCTGATGCATCTCTAAAAATTCCTCTCCTATATGTCCCTCCTCCTAAACATGATCTATAATATAATTGTTCTTTAACAGTATCTTTCAGATTTTTTGATTTAATAATTTCGTTACGCTTATCTGAACTCAAGTCTTCTTGAGCCATCCTATTATCCCAACTCCTTATCTCTGCATCCTCTTTATTTATTGCCTCTGTAACCTCTATTGCTAGTGATTTCGCTCTAATATAAAAATCAGGTGGCTCTAGTTTCAAAATCATATCTTCAAAATCACTTAAATCTTTACAATAATATAGTTTAATTCTATCCAAAGCGTATCGTTCTGTTTCATACTTATCTAGCATTGTACATCCCTTACATATCGATTTTATATCTTGATATAATTCCAATATAAACCATCGCATTTTAATATTTTATGAAGAAATTGATTTTTTCTATTAGCGTACTATCAAATTATGTCATATATCTTTTTCTATATTGTTATTATACTATATTTATCCAAAATAAATTAATTCTTTTTTTCTGTAAATAATCTATATCGAATAAAGTCTTATTTTATCACACCAAATTATACATTCTCTTAAGTATACAGCTTAAATCAAAATTTATTAACTCCAAAAGGGACCTTGCGGTCCCTTTATCAAAACTCCTCTTTGTCGGATCATACACCAACTGTGCCCGCAAAATGACATGCCACTTGGTGTCCCGGCTCGATCTCTCGAAGCTCCGGTGATTTTTCTTTACAGATATCTTGTCTATATCGACATCTTCCGTAAAATCGACATCCCTCCGGCGGATTGATCGGAGATGGAACGTCGCCTTCCAGAATGATCCGATTTTGTGTCGAATGTAATTTCGGAACCGGGATCGCTGAAAGCAATGCCTGTGAGTATGGGTGCAATGGCTTTGCAAAGATCGTCTTGTAATCGGTAAGCTCAACGATCTTGCCAAGATACATCACCGCGATATTGTCGCTCACATGCTTTACAACGCTCAGGTCATGCGAGATAAACATATAGGTCAGCCCCAGCTCATCCTGAAGATCTGCCATCAGATTCAGGATCTGCGCCTGGATCGAAACATCCAGAGCGGATACCGGCTCATCCTGTACGATAAATTTCGGATTGAGCGCCAATGCTCTTGCAATTCCGATACGCTGTCTTCTTCCACCGTCCAGCTCATGCGGATAGGTGTTGACCAAACGTTCCGCCAAACCGACAGTATCCATCAACTCTTTGATACGTTTGAGCATAACGTTTTTATTTGAAAACTGCTTATGCACGATCAACGGCTCCGCAATGATCTCCGATACGGAAAGACGCGGGTTCAAGGATGCAAACGGATCCTGGAATACGATCTGCATCTGCTTACGCATCTCACGCATTTTCTCCGGTGAGTATTTTAGGATATTTTCTCCTTCAAAGAGGACCTCTCCTTCCGTCGCTTCAAGCAGACGAAGGACCACTCGTCCCGTGGTCGACTTTCCACAGCCGGACTCTCCTACCACGCCAAGCGTTTCACCCTTGTTGATATCAAAGCTGACGTCATCCACTGCGTGCAGAAGTCCTTTTTTTGTATTAAAATACTTTTTTACATTTTTAACTTCTATTAGTTTTTCTGCCATCTTTTACCTCAACTATTTCTGCTCATAAAGGAAGCACTTTACCATATGATCCGATTTTACATAAGTTTCCGCAGGCTCTTTCTCCTTACAGATATCCATCGCTTTTGGACAACGCGGATGGAAAGGGCAGCCCTTTGGAAGATTGGTCGGATCTGGCATCAATCCTTTGATCGGTTTAAGTCGATCCTCATCACTGTCTAGATCCGGGATCGAATTGAACAGTCCCACTGTATATGGGTGCATCGGTTCCGTGTACAAGTTTTCCTTGTTGGTATATTCGACAACAGAACCCGCATACATGATCGCGACCTTGTCGCATACTTCTGCGACAATACCAAGGTCATGCGTGATCATGATCATTGAGGTATCAAAGTCTTTTTTCAGCTTGTTCATCAGTGCAAGCACTTGAGCTTGGATCGTAACATCCAGAGCCGTTGTCGGCTCATCCGCGATCAAAAGCTGAGGATTACAAGCAAGTGCGATCGCAATGACCACCCTCTGCTTCATCCCACCAGAAAATTGATGCGGATAATCCTTGTAGCGATCCCCCGGGATCCCTACCGTCTCAAGCATTTCCTGCGCTTTTTTGATCGCTTCCGCACCACTCACTTTCTGATGCAGCGAGATCACCTCTGCGATCTGTTCCCCAACGGTCATTACAGGGTTCAGTGAAGTCATCGGATCCTGGAAGATCATTGAGATCTTGTTTCCTCTGATCTTTCGCATCTCCGCTTCTGTGTTCTTCAGAAGATCCTTGCCTTCGTAAAAAATTTCTCCTCCAACGATCTTTCCGGGAGGGTTTGCAACCAGACGCATAATGCCAAGTGCTGTCGTTGTTTTTCCGGCTCCGGTCTCTCCAACAAGCCCCAGCGTTTCGCCTTTATCCAGCTCAAGATTCATCTTATTGACCGCACGGACGATACCTTCTTCCGTATTATAATGAATATCAAGCCCTTTGATTTGTAATAAATGTTGCGACATAACTCCTCCCCGATTAGTTCCTTAGTCTTGGGTCAAGCGCATCACGCAATCCATCCCCAAATAGATTTAGCCCAAAAATTGTGATCATGATTACAAGGCCCGGAAACATCGAGATATGCGGATAATCTCGAATAAACTGTCTTCCTGCCGAAAGCATGGATCCCCACTCCGGTGTCGGCGGCTGAATGCCCAGACCGATAAAGCTCAGACCCGCTGCCGAAAGGATCGCACCCGCAACACCGAGCGTTGCCTGAACGATGATCGGAGCAAGTGAGTTCGGGATGATATGCTTTGTAATGATTCGGAAGTTGCTCGTACCTACTGCACGAGCCGCTTCAACAAATTCCTGATCCTTAAGCGTGATCACCGATGCTCGAACGATACGCGCATAGGAAGGGATCGACGAGATCCCTACGGCGATCATTACGTTGATCAGACCCGGCCCCAATGCCGATACGATCGAGATCGCAAGCAAAATGGAAGGGATCGCAAGCAGGATATCCATCGCTCTCATGATGATATTGTCGGTACGGCCGCCAAAGAATCCGGCGATCGCCCCCAGCGTTCCTCCCGTGACCATCGAGATCGATACGGCGATAAATCCAACCATTAGAGAGATACGAGATCCATACACGATACGGCTGAAAATATCACGACCGAAGTTGTCCGTTCCAAACCAATATTCCGCACCCGGCTTGATCAAACTCTTGGAAAGATCCTGATCGTCGATACCGTAAGGCGCGATAACATCCGCAAAGATCGCACAGAAGAATAGAAGGAATATGATAAACAAACCGAACATCGCCGATTTATTCTTTTTCAATCTCATCCAAACATCAAGCCATTGGCTTCGTTTTTTATTCTTTACTTGTTTTGTTTCGCTCATCTTGCCCCCCTATTTATACTGTGATCTGATTCGCGGATCAACATAAGCATACATAATGTCTACCAGTAGATTTACCAAACTGAACGTGATCGCGATAAACAGTACCGCTCCCTGAACTACCGGGAAGTCCCTTTGTTTGATTGAATCCACCATGAGACGTCCGACACCGGGCACAGCGAAGATCGACTCGGTAAGAACCGCACCGCCAAGCAAATAACCGAACTGAAGTCCTACGACTGTAATGATCGGGATCAGTGCATTCTTGAGCGCATGACGATTAACAACCTTCGATTCGATCTGTCCTTTAGCACGCGCTGTACGGATATAATCCTGACGGATGACCTCAAGCATACTGGATCTTGTCATACGAGTGATGACCGCTGCCGTACTCGTTCCGATCGTCACAGCAGGAAGGATCATATGCTTGAAGCTTGAAAAGCCCGAAGCAGGCAACCATCCCAATGTGACCGAAAAGAGCAAGATAAGTAGCAAACCCTGCCAGAAGTTCGGCATCGATACCCCGAGCAATGCTACGACCATCGATATATTATCAAATAATGAGTATTGTTTTGTCGCAGAAACGATCCCTACCGGGATACCGATAGCAACTGCGATCAGAATAGAAAACGCCGCCAATTTCAATGTGACAGGAAATCTGGTCATCACTTCCTGTGTTACAGGTCTTTTGGTGATATACGATCGCCCGATATCCTGCTGAAATACTGCTTTCTTCACATAATTACCGAATTGTACCAGATATGGTTTATCCAAGCCCAATTCCGCACGAAGCCTTGCCACATCCTCCGCCTTCGCAGATTCGCCCAGCATGATCTTTGCCGGATCCCCCGGAGTCAGGTACATCATGGTAAAGATGATAAAGGTCACACCGATAATAACGGGGATCAACAGCATCACTCTACGTAGTATATATTTGTGCATAGTTCCTCCAAAAACTTAACAGACTCTGTTTCTAATATCATAAAGAGGGCTCTTGACAAAGAATGTAGGGAGATATCCCCCTACATTCTCTGTCAGAATAAATTAAGTTGTATTCAAATCTTAAATCTTATTCAAAGTAAACAGGATATAATCTGTAGTGTCCTGCCGGATGCTGCATAAATCCTTTAACATTTGAAGCAGTACCGGAGATATTCTCACCATAGTTCATAAATACCCATGGAGCATCATCTCTTACGATTTGCTGAACTTCCATGTAAGCCGCTTCACGCTCTGCAGGATCTACGGAGAATCTTCCTTTTTCAAGAAGCTCATCAACTTTTGGAGTTGAGTAGAATGTTCTGTTTCCAGCGTCTCCGAATGTTGAAGAGTGGAATAGAGGGAATAGACCGTAGTCAGGGTCTCCTGTTACGGTTACCCAACCAAGAATGAACATATCATGCTCTCCTTTAGCGGTTCCGTCAAGATAAGCTCCCCACTCCATAACCTTTACTTCTGTTTCGATACCGATCGCTTTTAGCTGGTTTTGAACTACTTCAGCAACAGCCATTCTTTGAGGGTTCTCATTTGTCCAGATCGTAGTTTTGAATCCGTCTGCATATCCAGCTTCCGCCATAAGAGCTTTCGCTTTTTCTACGTCAAATCCGTATGGCTCAAGATTTTGGTTCGATGCCCAAACTTGTGGAGTAAGAGGTCCTTTTGCAGGAGATCCGACACCTTTGTATACGGTATTGATGATCGACTCCGTATCAAGCGCAGTGTTGATCGCTTGTCTAACCTTTACATTATCAAAAGGTGCTTTCGCACAGTTAAATCCGATATAACCTGTTGAAAGGCTGGCATCTCTTACCAATGTCAGCTTTTCATTGGATTCAACTTTTTCAATATCGTTAGGAGATATATCGTAAACGATGTCTACTCCACCTGTCTCAAGTTCGATCGTTCTGTTTGTATCTTCCGGGATCGCTCTGAAAGTAACTTTTGTCAGCTTCGCAGGATCTCTATGATACTCGTCATTTCTTACAAGAACGATGCTGTCACCGGTTGCCCAGCTCTCAAATTTGAAAGGTCCTGTTCCTACCGGATTTTGTCCGTAGTCTTCACCTGCTTCTGTTACAGCTTTCTCATTAAGGATGGATGCTCCTGTATGAGCAAGATGTGCCAAAAGCGGAGCAAATGGCTCTTTTGTTCCGATCTTGATCGTGTAATCGTCCACTACTTCGATCTTTGCTTTATCGATCGCTTCAACGATATGTCCAACGTTTGCAGACTCCAGTGCTCTTTCCATCGTGAACTTAACGTCGCTAGCCTTAAACTCTTCACCATTGTGGAATTTTACACCTTTCTTAAGGTTGAACTGATAAGTAGAATCATCTACTTGCTCCCAGCTCTCAGCCAATCCGGGTAGAAGTTCCATTTTCTCATTTTGATCAACAAGAGTCTCATAGATCTGTCTCATGACCCTTGAAGAAGGCTGGTCATTTGTTCCGTGTGGATCCAAAGACTTCGCGTCCGCTCCTTGAGCAACGATAAGTTCCGTCTTAGCAGCGCCTTCTCCGCCGCCACCGGACTCTCCGCCGCCGCTGTTGCTTCCGCCGCCGCAAGCAGTAAGTACTAGCATTCCTGCAGTAAGTAATGCAGCAATTGACATCAATTTTCTTTTCATAATAAATTTTACCCCTTTCTTTTCCAAAATAGGTTGGCTCCCTAAGGAGCGTCGAATATCGCTGTGAAACTTCATCATTTATTTTTAACTACTTTTCCACAGTTTTTCCAATATTCCACTACTTGATTATATCTTACGAAAGAAGTTTTTGTCAATCAAAATAACATTTTTCGACCCGAATTACAGCAAGTTTTTTTACATTCTTTTTACATTTTAAGTGATCGATACAACGTAAACATAAATCAATTATTCCTGTATATATTCAAATCACTATATAGTGTCATAAATAACAAAGTCAAATATTTTTATTTTATGTTCGCTCAATTTTGTTTTCACCCGGAAAACTTTTTCATATTTTTTGATGCTATAATGGATTTTTATACTCAAAATTTGATATTTATTCATTTTTGAGGCATTTTAAGAATGAGCTCGATTTTATTTATAGTAAATATTTATCTTGTTTTTTGCCGAAAATTAAAAAACTCGAACAAGTTGTTCGAGTCAGCTTTCTTTGCTAGTTAGTATTTATTTCTATTAAAATCGTTTCATCGATCTTTTCTGTAACAGATATGCCATGATCCCGCAAAGTATTCCGATCATTATTCCTGCCAGTACATCGGTCGGATAATGCAGGTAGAGATAAAGCCTCGAAAATGCGATGATCGATGCAAGCAGGATCGCCAGGACTCCGGCTTTTTTGTTCCACGACAGGATCGCCGTCGCTGCCGCAAAACTCACGGACGAATGCCCCGACGGGAACGAATAATCCATCATATGCCCCGTGATCAATTGAGCCGCTGTATTGATATCATACGGTCGTATGCGCATCACCAGAGGTTTGAGGCCCAGATTGACGATCAAAACCGAAAACAGCATTGCCAGCAGGATCGTCACTCCCGGATTGAGCATCGAAGATCGCTCGGAAGCCGCCGCATGCTTTTCGACATTCCCCATCCGATAGAGCTCGACATAACGCTTTCGCTTTTTTGTTTTTTGGAGATAAAAAACAAGCAGGAAAAGGGCAATGACCGCCCAGATCTCTCCATGGTCCGAGCTTCGCGATGCATAGATCATCAACTTATCGAGTATCGGGTGGTGGATCTTTTGGAGCTGATCCAATATCGCAAATTCCATCGCCTGCATAAATGCCTCCTTATTTTTTCAAAATCATCTCAAAAGCAAGATCCACGATCTGATCGATCCGCTCTTCCTCTCCACAAAGTGCCAAATAGCCGATCAGTGCCTCAAAACCTGTCGCATAACGATAATCTACCACATTGGCATTTTTTGGAGGGATCGATTGGGCATTGCGCCCCCTTTTGACAAAATACCACTCTTCCTCCGTAAGCATCTCCTTCTCTCTCAGCGCCTGAACGATCTTCGCCTGACTTTTCGCCTGTGCAAAGGAGACCGCCTTTTTGTGAAGCTCATTGATCTTATCATTCGGATAAAGCATGATCAGTCTGCGACGGACTTTCTGCTCATAAGTCGCATCGCCTATGTACGCAAGAACGATCGGGCTCATGGCGCGGATCTGCCCGATCTCCATCGTTTGATTTTCTATATTGATACGAATTCCTTCTTTCTATAAGAGAGCCTAAGGACCTTCTTGCGATCCTTAGGACTCTCTTCCTCATTATTTTCGCTTCTATTTTTTCAAGTACCCAAAGATCCCGGGTATAACTCAAGTTCTTTTTTGAAAGATCTCTAAGACATGCAATATGACGATCACTCGGAGATCGCACGCCAAGTCGTCCCCGCTCTTGTATCGAGCAATTCGATCCCCATATCCTTGAGCTTGTCACGGATCTCATCCGCTTTAGCAAAATCCTTGTTTTTCTTTGCTTCCGCACGCTGCGCGATCAGATCTTCGATCATTTTTTCGTCGATATCCGTACGTTTTTGGATGATATTGAGAACACCGGTCAACTCCGTGAAAAGTTGGTGCGCTTTTTTCAGATCCTCGACGGAGCTATTTTCATCTTTCACCAGGATATTGATGAAATTCGCCAGTTCAAAGATCGCCGAGATCGCATTCGCCGTGTTGAGATCATCGTCCATCGCTTCGTCAAAGGCTTTTTTGAAAGCTTCAAGCTTCTCGGTAATGTCCGCAGCAACCGCTCCCGACTCCTGCTCCCGATTTTTGATCATAAACTCGAGCATATCTCTTGTATTATACAATCGGTCCATTCCCGCTTTCGCCTGATCCAAAAGATCTTTGGAATAGTTCACCGGGCCTCTGTAATGTGCATTCAGCATAAAAAATCGTACGATCTCCAGATCCATCTGCTCACTGATCTCTCGCACGGTAAAGAAATTACCGAGCGATTTGCTCATCTTCTCATTGTCGATGTTGATAAACCCGTTATGCACCCAAAAGTTTGAGAAAGTCTTGCCCGTATAGGCCTCGCTCTGTGCGATCTCATTCTCATGATGCGGAAAGATCAGATCCTGTCCGCCCGAGTGGATATCGATCGTATCCCCGAGATAACGTCTGCTCATCACCGAACACTCGATATGCCATCCCGGTCTTCCTTCGCCCCAAGGGCTTGCCCAACCGATCTCATGCTCCTTCTTCTTTTTCCACAGCACGAAGTCCATCGGATGCCTCTTATTCGTATTGACATCGATCCTTGCACCAAGGTTCAGCTCCGCCAGATTTTGACGTGAAAGCTTTCCATAGTCCTTAAATTTTTGCGTGTCATAGAAAACATCGCCCTCCGACTCATATGCGTACCCCTTGTCGATCAGCCCCGATATAAATTCGATGATCTCGTCGATATTCTCCGTCACACGAGGGTGAACATCTGCACGTCGGATGCCCAGCGCATCCGCATCCACAAAATATTCCCGGATATATTTGTCCGCGATCCCCTGCGGAGTCGATCCTTCTTCGATCGCACGCGCGATGATCTTGTCGTCCACATCCGTAAAATTTTGCACAAAGGTCACATCATATCCTTTATATATAAGGTAGTTTCTCAACAGGTCAAACATAATAAACGGTCTCGCATTTCCGATATGGAAAAAGTTGTAGACCGTCGGGCCGCATAAGTACATTCGAACCTTGCCCGGCTCGATCGGAACAAAATCTTCTTTTTGCCTTGTTAATGTGTTATAAAGCCTCATACATACCTCCGAATTTTCTTAATTACTTCCTATTATAATTTATCGCAATGGCACTGTCAAACAGAACCGATCGATCACAAATTCCCCACCGGATCCACAATCCATACTTCTGCACTCGGAATTTTGGGAATAAAAAAACTGAGGCAGTAGCCCCAGCTATGTATGCAGAATTATCTTTCGCACTCTTGGTTGGCTACTGTACAAGAAGTTTTGCACGCTGACTGACAGGAAGTCTGACATTCGCCACAACCTTTTTTCTCTGCATCTTTCTTTAGATTGTTTGTTGTAAGAGTTTTAATATGCTTTTTCATTCTCAGCACCTCCTCTACGATTTTCATTACAACGGTATAGTTATTATAACTCCATTTCAGCAAAAGCGCAACACAAAATCCAAACTATGCTCTCATAATGCCTTGATTTTCTAAGTGATCGTAAACCTCTACATGTATGGTTCCACATCTCTCATCATTCATGGTATCACTTGGTGTACCGATCTGATCCTTTTTCTATCCCTTTTGATCGATGATGATCGCTCTTTAGCTTTTTAACGCTTTAAGCAAAAGATCCTACAATTGATCTTCACATTTTCAATAACTCTATACCCCTATTCTTCATCAGAAAGCTTATCTCATAGCGATAGATCATCCCCATAATAATTGTGCAACAACTTATTGCATATTCACGATCTCTCCTAGCCCTCGAATTTATGCTTATCTAGCGCAAGATACCAAAAACTTAATTACAAGTTACTCTTCAAACATCGTTTTATCTTTTAATTGTCTTTCCATATCCCTTTTACCATAGATCACACGATATATTTTTACGATATGAGCATTCTCGTCCGGAATATAAAAACAAGGTGGTTTGCCGTCGGTAAAACTCGAAGTCCTTTGTCCCGCCATTCTCTGTGGTCGCACAATCGGTATCTGCTCGGAAATTCATCAAGAGAGTGGATAGCTTTCAGGATCCTCAGCAACAATTTCTCAGCAGTATCCGGTTCTAATAATTCATCTGAAATGTATCTTACAATGTTTATTAGATCCCTTCTGGCATTTTCGGAAAACATAATTTTGTATTTCATCTTTTCAGCTCTTTCTTCAAGGCATCTTCAACTTCGTCAAAGCTATAGGTTCTTCCATTCTCAAAATCGTTATCCGCTTTTAGCATTTCCGCATAAAATTCCACTTCTGACAAATTAGACAAGGAAAGAGGTTTTGTACGAGGGATCTTGACCTCAAACGGTAAACCATTCTGCATCACAACCTGTCTTAAAAAAATAGATACAGCATTTGACATGGGTATTCCAAGTTTTTCAAGCACAGCTTCCGCCTGTTCTTTAATATCGGGTTCTACTCTTACATAAATATTTGATGTTCTTGCCATATAAGCCACTTCCTTTCACTTTAGATTATATCATTTTTGATTGCGAATAGCAATGCATCAGAAAACAGGCTCCTATCTGTTGCTATCAAAAACCGACCTCCTATCGTCAGATCTTACTCTGACTGTCGAAGGTCGGTTTATGCCATCATTTTCTATTGTCCTGCAAAGTATGCATTTTCATACATGATACGAAGCTGATAATGCTGGATCTTTAGAGAGTCCAAATTGTTTTTTGCCTCATCGAGCCCAAACATCGAATTATCGACCAGATTCTTCGCGACAAGTCCCAGATCATATTTTGATCTAAGATCCTTCAGCTTATTTTCAAGCTGAGTGATATTTTTCTCCGCTAAGAGAATATTTTGCTGAAGCTCTTGCAGATTGTTGTACTTGACCTGTGCATTGTATTTTGCATCCCGCTTCGCCTGGCTTTCATCCAGCTGTGCGATATCCTTTTGATCTCTCAATTCGACATAGCTGCTCTCGCTCGCTACATAAGGATAGTTCTCATAGACGCTCTCTTTGATCTTTGTATCCGCTACCTTGGAGACCACCTGCAAATTGTAATCCGCCGCACGCTCCTGCTGCGCCTTCTGGCTCGCTTCGCTCAATTCGATCGGACGATAGTCGATGCTCGGCTTTTCCAGAGTATATTTTGATTGCAGATTGCTGATCTGAGTCAGATTTTCAAGCTCATTATAGTAATTTTGCAATTTGCCCTGCTCGATCTTCAAAAGATTTTCGTTCTTTGTCGTCTCGAGTGCCTGTTCGTTGAGTTTTGATCGTGAGATCCTTCCAAGCTCAAACTGCTTCTCATAAAGCTGCATATTCTTTTTGTCTTGAGCGATCTTTTGGTTCAAAATAGCGATATCTTTTTCTTTTTGCATAATGCTGGTAAACAGTCTTCGGATGCTCAAATTGACACCCTCACGCTCCATCACCTTGCTCATATCGATCGTCCCGCGCTGATTGACCAGTTGTGCCATCACCACATCGGATCCTGCCATCGCCTTGTTGAATTCTCGCTCCATCTGCTCTTTGGCTTTTGCCAGTTCGTCTGCGGACAAACCCGCCAAATTTTGTTCCTGCCAAGCCTTCAATTCAAAGATGCTCTTATCCCGACTGTAGTTCTCGTCGATCTTTTTGAGCAAACTCTCTCTTGTGACTTCGAATTTCTTTAGGTTCAGATTGTTATTCACGGCGCTTTTGATCGCTTCATCCATCGTAAGTAATTTCTTTTCTGTTTTTTGTTCCTCCGCCTTCGTCGTCTTCGGCGCTACCGGTTTGTTGTAGATCGGCATCGCATAAGAGAGGCTTGAAGATGTTAAGATCATTCCCGCAGCAGTAATTGCCACTATATTTTTCAAATTTCTTTTCATGGTTACCTCCTAACTGTACTATTATAGTAACACAATTTTGATTTGCTGTATAGCCTATTTTTTTCTTTGTAACAAAAAAGTAAAATTTTTACAGTTTCTATGGATCTTGCACCTGCACGACCTCTTCAAGAAATGCCGACACCAAAATCGATCGGCCTGCCATTATAAAGGAAGCACTTCCGTCGCTTATTGCTCCAGAAAAGGTTTGCCAACATTTTGAGGCTATGGTAAAATCAAGTCAAATAAATTTTTAGGAGGTCTTATGTCCGGGCGAAAATCTCAAATACTGATCATAGGGATCGTGATTTTAGTATTCTCTTTTATCGTTTTTTGGAATACCCGACCCCTCATTAAAGAAAAAGACATCGTATCCATGACATTGGTATCGGATATCTATGATGACAATAAAATCAGTTCAAAAGAGTTGGATCAGAAGGAGATCAAAGAGATCCTCAAGCTTATCAACTCTCCAAGATCCAAGCTTGGAGGTTACTCGGTATCTCAAGACGACGGCGCTTTTACTTTGTCGATCACCACAAAGGACTCCACGATCAAGCATTATGATATCTTTCTGAAAGCAGAGGGCGAAGTCTATGTCAATGAGAGCTGGATCGATTTTGATCCTTCTATGAATGACGATCCGAAAAGCTGGAAGATCGATTATCGATATGGCAAACCGGCCTTTAGCTCCACTTTGTTCCAATCCTTCTATCCGTCATATGCTCCTGTCTTTCCGATCGCCTATGCGGAGGGCATCGATCTTCTCGGAGAGCGGTCGATCGATCAGTGGGAATTCCAAAACCTTTTTGACGAGTGGAACTCTCCAGATGTTGCGCCATCGACAAAACAGGAACAACATTATATTCTCAAAGGGAATGTCGTCAATGTCTTGTTCCCGAATTTTCCGACGAAAAAATCCTATGCACTCTATGATGAGCGCAAGGGCTTGATCGAAAGCGGAGAACTGACCTCCCCGCAAATTCGTCTTCCAAAGAAAAAGGGAGATTATATCCTTGAGCTACATGCCTCCTGGGATCATCAAGGATCCCTCAAGACCGATGCCTATCTCGAAAACAAATACACCGGCAAAGCGGAGATCCCAAATTCTTTTCGCGGAAGCACGACCACGAAGATCCATCTGACATCGGGCACCGATCTGAACAAAAACAAAAAAGCGCAAGATATCTCCGATCATTTGGAACTGGTCGATCTCAAAAACACCTTAGAAAAGATGAATGCCCAATTTACATTAGACAAGGATCGTTGTGATATCCAAAATTTTCCCAAGAACAAGATCGCTATCGATATCCAAAAAATAAAAGCAAGCTCCATCCAAGCGACCCGAACCATGACATTATCGATCGACGCTCAGAAGATCAAACGCAATATCTACGAGATGAATGGCGCAATATATGTCGATGCCGAAACTTTTGGCTATGGCTTGGGAATGCTCTTAAAAAAGAAGGGCAAGAGTGCATTTTATATCGAAAATGAACTTCTGTATCCTGTGATGGAACCTTTTCATTACAAGCATGGCTATGTCGATCGGAAAGGCAAGTGGATCATCCCACCGATCTTGGAGGAGGCCGAAGCCTTTGACGGTGACCATGCGGTCTTTTCGATCAATGCGGATGCCGTCGATGATTTTCGAGTTCAGCAACATATCCAAGGGGCTCAGTTCGATCAGTTCTCCGATGATCTGCAGAGTTTTCTGACCGATTTTTATACCCCCGATATCAACGGCTTGCTGAACAAGGATGGCAATGTGGTGATCCCTCCTTCCACCTCTTTCAACTATCTTGGAGATAACAAGGTGTTGATAGAGGAAAGCGATGACTCGAGCGAAGAAGATCCGATCAGCTATCAATATTATCTGATCGACGAAAAAAGAACGATTCCCGTCACCATCGAAAAAAAATCCTCTGACAGGATCACATATATCGGAGATCCCGGTGAAGAAATGATCTTGGTCGCCAAACAAATTAAAAAAAACGGCGAGTATGACAATGAATTCGGCTACTATGATCTTTCTACAGGAAAAAATATCATCCCGCCAAAATTCGACTCCGCACGAGCTTTTTCCGGTGGACTTGCCGTCGTCGGAAAGGGACCTTCCCATATCGAAGACCATCGATTTGCCGTCATCGATAAAAAAGGGGAGCTCAAAACCCCATACATTTTTGATGAGATCCAAGACTATTCGGAGAATGTCGCCTGCGTAAAGATCACAAGAAATGCGATCTCTCAATTTGCCTACATCGATACCGAAGGAGATCTGTTGACCGGTCTGGATCACAAACTGGCATACCCTTTCAAAAACGGACGTGCGATGGTCAACTTGGACAATGAATACCTGGGATATATCAACAAATCGTTTGAGATCGTCAAAGATGCAAAGGGCGAGCCGATCGGAAAGATCAAAAAAAGTGACTCCGATGATCTTGATCAAATAGGAGAATTTGATTACAAAGAATACGAAGTCTTCTCATTCAGCGAGGGATATGCCCTTACGCTACAAGATGGCAAATACGGTTATATCGATACCTTGGGCAATGAGATCCTCCCATGCCAATTCTACCAAGGAGATCCTTTCAAAAACGGAATGGCAAAGGTATCCGTCCATGCGGATAATTATGACGAGCAGGAGACCTATGTCGATCCGCTCGGTCATATCCTCGAGATCCCATACTGGAGCTTGGACTAGATAAAGATAAAACTTTCTGACCGATCAAGATCTCCCTCTCCATCCTACCGAAAGATCTGTGGTATAATAAGGGCATAGAGAAGAAGATCCGCTCACCTCATTTAGAATAGAAAAATCGGAAAGGAATGTATCATGGCTCGCTACGAGCTCAATACAAGGAAAATACTATGAAAAAATTACTGCTTATGACAGCGATCGTATCGCTTCTTCTATCCGGCTGTGCTCCGAAAGATGATGCCTCAAAAAAGAGCGATCCGAAGCCTTCGGAACCTTCTTTGATCTCGGCTGAAAAGATCTCACAGACAACGATCACGCCGAGTCTTGACGAAAACAGCTATCAGATCTTTGATCGACTTTTTGCAAAGGAAGACAAGAACAAAAACTTCATCCTTTCCCCGCTGTCGATCCAGCGAGTGCTCGACCTGATGGCATTGTCCACGGATGATCGAGAGGCATTCGCCGCACTCTCCGTCTATGACGAGAACGATCTGCAAAAATTGGATCTTGAGAACTCGGTGATGGAAAGCCTGATCCTTCTGAACGAGAAATATGTGCCAAACTTTCCGAAGATCCCATTTGACAATATAAAACTGCTCGAATTTCCGGAGCCTGCGACCAGAGAAAAAATGGAACTGCAAAAAAGAGTGCTCGGCGAGATCCTGGACAGTAAACCGATCGATGCCGACAGCAGTTTTGTATTTACGGATGCGATCCGTTACTATGCACAATGGCTCAGCCCGTTCAACGATGCGCTCACCTTCGATCAGCCTTTTACGACGGCAGACGGTCGAGAGATCATGACTCCGACCATGTTCCAAAAAAACAATGCCCCTGCCTATGTCGATGAGGACAAGGAGATCTTTGCCCTTCACGGCAAAGAAAATTCGGTGGTCTATTTTATCAAGCCGAAAAAAGACCCTGCCACCCTCGACCTGCGATCCGCGATGAAAGATTTCAAAGAACGCGCGGAGACTGCAGAGGTGCATTTCCATCTGCCAAAGGTCGAATTCAAATCAACGATCGATCTGAAAAATAGTTTTGAGGCACTTGGACTCGGTATTTTGCATCAAGAATTCGTGCTGGAAAAACTCATCCCGGATACTCCATTGCTCATGAGCAAAGCTACTCAGATCGCAACATTAAAGATCGATGAAAAAGGCGCGGAAGCAAAAGCCTCTACCAGCATGGACGGCAATTCGATCGCTTTGATCAAAACGCTCGAGATCAAGATGGACAGCCCATACTATATCGTGCTCACCGACTTTGAAAAGAATACCCGGCAGGAGATCATCGCCTTTGTTGCCTATGTAGCCGACCCGAGCTTGACCGAGTAAGTTCAAGGTCTTAGAATACAAAAACCGCTGCAAAAATTTAATGATCGATAGCAAAACACCCTGTAACTCTTGATCGGGCAAAGCCCCGATGGGCGTACAAGGTGTTTTTTATTGAACATTCACAAGACCCGTTAAAAGCTGCTTGAAGAATTCGAGCCAAAACCGGCTTTCATTCGATGGAGCTTTTTCAGCATGGAGCATCGATTTTGGGTTAGAATTCTGAGTTCCAAGCTTGAGGTTCAGGGTTTGAGCTTGAGTCTTTAGTTTTTTGGTTTTTGCTTTTTACTTTTTGTCTTTAGTTTTAGGTTTTGGGTTTTGGTCTCTAGTTTTTTTTTGGTTTTTGTCTTTAGTCTTTTGTCTTTTGTCTTTAGTTTTGGGTTTTGGGTTGGCTTAGGGCTTGTATTTGATTTTAAGTTTTTTGCTTTCATATCCTTTGTCCGTAAACCGAAAAAATTTGTTTCCTTTCCCACTTTCTGATCCGGCATAAGACTCCCTCATCGCAGGGGAATATCTTTAGAGCAATTTCAGCATTTATTTTACCTGCTTTCAGGAATTTTCCCCAGATCTCTCTTTTTCCCGCCATTCTTTTTGATTTGATGGCGCCATCCCATCTCTGCAAAAATTTTATATAAGAAACGAGGATATCCGATCGAGACATAGTTATTCTTCTGCACTTCTTTCAGGCAGATCGTATCGGCAAGCTCCTTGAGCGCTTTGTCGATCGGCGATTCGGCCCCACTTCCCGACTTCGATCTCGGCATCATCGCAAGCGCACCTCCTCCGCCAACGCCGACACCTCCGCCCCAAACGGCACCTATTTTGTCGCTCCAATTCTGTAAAACTCCGAGTGCATGCTTTGTTTGAGTACCTTCATAGAATCCACAATTCACAATCCCATAAATATATTTTTTCGATTTTTGAAAGCATGTTTCGTGCAATTGAATCAAGCATGACAAAAAATGCCCTGGCGGTCCGTCCAAATAAAGTGGATATGCAAATACCCATACATCCGCTTTTGCAAGCTCCTCTATCCTATCCTTCGAGATATCCTTTTTGTTAAAGTTGAATTCTGCAAACTTTGTTTGATCTCCCAAATATTTTTTCAGATTTTCCAGAAGCAGACCGCTGGAGCTACGGGTCGCTTTGGGACTCCCATTGATCAATGCAATTTTCATAAAATGACATTCTCCATTTCTTCTACAGATCGATAAAAATGGATCCCTTTTACAAAGCCGTCATAGTTCACGGCATTCGCCTCGATCAGATCTCTGGCAGTTTCTTTTTCGGCCTGCGAAATATCTTCACCATAAAGATGGGCGGACAGACCGATCACATTTTGGTATCTCCGTTTATGATGCATCTCTCGATTTCGAATCACAAAATTCGGATGAATATAGGACAAAGCGTGTTCCAATACCATTTTGACAAAAGGACTCACGCTACCATAACAACAACGACTGATCAATATTAACTCCGTGCATTTGCCCATCTCAATCCCGGTTCTTTCATAGCCATCATGAATCAAACAGATCCCCGGCGTTTTGATCCAGCATCCAAAACAACCGACACAATGCCGGATCGGATTTCGAGGCATGATCACTTTATGATCTCCTTCTATCGGAAGGTCAAGATTTTCCACATCAGTTATAATCAGCTTCATTACTTCTCCCATTTCTTTAAATATCCTCAAAAACTTCTATTTTTCTAGAACAAATCTCCGCTTTGTATCAGACCTATTGTTCCAAAATATGCATTTGACAACATTTTGATACAGTACTCTTCTTCATAAACCATCGAGTTATTTGCAAGCAAGCTTGAAATCCCATGTACTACAAGAAAAATTACCGAAAATAGCGTCCTTGCTTCTTGATCATTGAGATTGGCTTGAGTCTTCAAAATTTCAAAGACCGGTCTCAAATTTTTCTCCGACAAATAGTCAAATAGATCAACTCCGCTGTAATAATTTGAAAGAAACAAATATCGAAACAAATTATTTTCTTGGACAGAAAATTTTATGTATCGCATTCCTACTTCAAGCATCGGTGTCTCATATTCAGCGTTTAAGTCGGTAACATACTTAATGTGATATTCCTCGGCTAATTTATGAGCTGCAATACGAATATCTTCGACCTTTGTAAAATGATACAATACCGGTTGCGTTGAACAATCCAATTTTTGAGATATACTTCGTGCATTTACATTTTCTATCCCTTCCGCTCTTGCTATCTCAAAAGCGGCTTGAATGATTTTTTCTTTTGTAATTTTCGTCTTCGGGGGCATCTGCTCCTCCTCGTTATATAACAAGGAGGGGGAAAAAGTCAATATCTTTTAAAAAAATTGTACCTCTCCAACTAAAAATGTCCTTCAAAAAAACTTTCCGATAGATTGTCCTGATCTGTGACAAATATGACTTGAACATTCAATTTGATCGAAAATCAAAAAACACCCTGTTGCCTAATCGGATCAAAATCCTGATAAGCGACAGGGTGCCTTCCATTTTTAAGCTCTCTGCATCACATAAATGCGAACGACTTATTATCCTTTTTTAATCGTCACTTGTTTCGCATCTGCATTCCAAGAAATATCTGAATGCAATCCAAGTTCTTTCATCGCATTTTGCAGATCTTTCAATGGGATCAAGATGCGACCCTTGCTATTTGTCGGTTTTGCACTCAGCTTTTGCTCCGCTCCGTTTACTTTCATCATAGATCTCTCGACGAAAAGTTCGATTTTATTCTCTTTTTCATCGACGCTATAGACAAAAGTTGCGATCTTCGCTTTATGGTCATAATGGACCTTGATGCCCAACAGCTCGGATACGACTCGGATCGGCAACATCGTTCTTCCCTGAACGATCATCGGCGCAACATCCATCATTCGTTTTTCAGTCTTTCCGTTTTCAGTCACTTCATATGATCTCGATCCGATGGATACGATCGAAAGAATGCTTTGCGCATTTGCCAAAGGCACTTCGTTCGGCTGGATCGATTCCGGTTTTTTTGCAGTATCCGGTCTTTGATTTGAGTTACCGGAGCTTGAGCCTCCACCGGACCCGCCCGGTGCGCCGGATCCTCCGGATCCACCCGGTACACTTTTTTTCTTCAAGCCTTGGATCGCAAGATCCAGTTTGGTTTTCGCATCTTTCAATTCCTGCTCTTTTGCATCGGATCTTTTGATCAATGCTTTTGCTTCCTCAAGCGCCTCGGTCATTTTGGCATAAGAGTCTTTTTCATGATCCTGCTCTTTGAAAGTCTGTGCACGATCGATCGACTGCTGAAGCGCTTCTTTCGCTTGTTTGATCTTCTCTGCCGAATCATCTTTTTTCTTCAAGCCTTGAATAGCCTCGTCCAGTTTTGCCTTCGCATCCTTTAATTCCTGCTCTTTTGCATCGGATTTTCGGATCAATGCTTTTGCATCTTCAAGTGCTTTACTCATTTTTGCGTAAGAGTCTTTTTCGTGATCCTGCTCTTTGATGCTTTGTGCACGCTCGATGGATTGTTGAAGCGCCTCTTTCGCTTGTTTGATCTTCTCATCTGCATTTCCATAGAAATCCGAAGGTATCGTCAGCTTCAGATCGACCTCATGTGTCATATCAAGAGCAGCAATATGCACTTTCATCTCTGTAAGCTCTGCGACCTTTCCGGATCTCATAAATCGGAAGGTCATTTTGCCCGCTGTCGTTTCCACATCATCGATCTTCTTGAAATCATCTCCTTCTTTATACCAGAATTCAAGCACTTTCTTTGTTGTATCAGCTGTCGGGGTCACCGCCACCTCTTCCGCTCTTTCCATTGCTGCGGACTCTGTAGCGGTCTCGCCGATTTCAGTAATAGGCAATTCTTCCGCGATCATCATATCATCGGAGTTTGTTTCGGCCCCCTCCACAATAAGCGCTTTCGGTTCAGCCATATCCGATGTTTCATCGACGCGCTCTTCCACCGTAGCAGTGATCTCAGAAGTGATCGCTGCTGTAGAGTCGGAGATCACATCCGAAGATGCCAAGCCTGCCACATTGAATACCATCTCATAAGTGGTCTGATCTTTCGTTTTGTTATAAGAAACCTTCACTTTCTTATCCATAAAAGTGTTTGCCATGGAGTTGCCACTGCCATCCGGCTTAACAAGCAATGCATCGAGCATTCGGACGATCACTTCATCCGATGGAGGAACTTGCTTCTCTTTAAGCTCTTGGATCCCTTGCGTCAACTTTTGGATCAGCATATCGCTCTTGTCTTCGGTTGCTCGACCCGCATTGACATCCTCAATAAATGCCGATGCTTCATTGATGATCGCCAAAAGTCGATCCGCGGTTTCTTTTGTGTATCTGCCGCTGTCGATCATCGCTCTCGCTTCTTCGATCTTCTGTGCAAGTTTCGTAGTGTCAAATTTCGGTGCATGAGATCTCTCGACGAGATCCTTGATCGCTTTATCGAGTTTTGCGATATGCTTCGCTCGATCGTCTGCGATCGATTTAGTATTTTTTGCCTTGTTTACATATTCTTTTGCTTCTTCAAGAACGCTCTGGAGTTTCTTGATCCCCTCCTCTTCATATCGTCGGCTCGAGATCTTTTCTTCCGCTTCTCGGATCTTCGCTTCCAGCTCCGTTACATCATATCTCAGAAACTCATAGTATTTTCGGAGTTCTTCAAGCATCCTCTGCGCTTCATCCGTCAAAAAATGTTCTTGCGATACATATATATCGATCGCTTTCTTTTTGTCTTGGATGAATCGCTTCGCATTCTGCTTGCTCTCCTCAGAGAATCTCTTGTCCTTCTCATCGGTCTTGAAGTCGGCATCCACCCCTCGATAAACGGTGTCCATCGTGATATAAAGATCTACTTTTTCTTTGATCTCGCTTATCGATCGGACAGCATTTGCAACATCCTGCTCTTTCGCATCGACATCGCCGATCACTTTTTTCGCTTTTGCGATCTCCTGCTCAAGCGCGGAATAGACCTTTTCCGGAATGATCTGTTTGTACGACTGATAATACGGTCCGCTCATCAGGATGACCAGCTGAGACAGTTGGCTTTTATCCACTTCTTTCTCATTATAGCCTTCGCTCTTTTCTGCGTAGTTGATCCACAAGATCACGTCATCACCATGCGGCTCGTCGAATACCGGCGTTCCGGAGATCATATGGCATTTGATCCGATCGGTCTTTCCGTCGACCGGCATGCTCACCGCGGTCGGATAAGTGTACTCTTGAGACTTGCCCTGAAACTCGATCCGTATCTTCTGAGTGTCCAGCTTGGATGTCTCGACTTTTTCCGCTCCTTTGTAATAGAACAGATCGGTCAATACCCCCGATACCGCTCCTTCCCGATTGATCATCGGTTTGAGCTTCAAAGTCAAAGTCTGTCGATCTCCTTGGATCTCAAGCTTTGCTCTTTGTACCAGCGTATCATTGGCATGAGACTCCTTGGATGGATCTTTCGCATTTAGGAATCGAACATCCACCGTATATGCCTTGCTTTCCGTGGACGGTGGAGCCTGAGGATCGGCCGGTTCCGTATAGCCTTCTTTCTTGTCGTAGAAATCCATCTCCAAGAATACGTCTTCCGAAATGACCCTGCCTCTTTCTTTGTCATAGAAGTACAAAGCCAATTTCATCGGTCTGGACATCTCGGTGTCGATATTGAGAAATTCAAGTCGCTCCGCCATCTCGACCGGGATCGGTTGATTGATCTTATTGACGATCTCGATGTCCTTTTTCTTCAAGATCTTCGCATCACTGTATCTCCCTTTGTTATTATATTGGATCTTGGTGATCGCCCTTGTGATGTTTCCATCTTTTTCCTTAAAAGGTTTTGTCACGATCTCGATTCGGTTGCCGTCCTTTTCGCTCTCGACCAGTTTGATCTTGGTATCGAACATCGGAGCCAGATGCGACAGCCCTCTTTTCCAGTCATTACCGTTCAAAAACTTCCCTTCGACCGTATAAATCTTATCTTCTTTCGGTGCTTGAGGGGCATCCTCTTTTTCCATCAGGTCTTTTTTGTTGATCTTCGGTTCCACTGCACCGTCTTTTCGTACCAATGAATTGACCGCCTTCAACAAAGCGTCTATATGGTCAGATGTCTCATTGAGCGAAGGACGATAGCTCTCCATCTTCTCGATCCACTTCTTCGCCTCAGATTTTGCCGTCAGGAACTTTGACAATGTATCATCAGTATAAAGGTTGATATCTTTAGAATTAGCGATATCCATCAATTTCTTGAGCGGTCGGATATTGTAGCGCAAAACAACGTTCAAAGTCGCCTTATCCAGTTTTGCATTCAATTCCATCAGTTCTGTCAGACCCTTTT
Source organism: Peptostreptococcaceae bacterium (assembly GCA_030532705.1). Taxonomy (GTDB): domain Bacteria; phylum Bacillota; class Clostridia; order Peptostreptococcales; family Filifactoraceae; genus JAUNKE01. Next base: position 21,565 of record JAUNKR010000007.1, on the reverse strand, counting down.
CGGATCGGATCTCATCTGCCTTATCAAGAAATTTCTTGTATTCTTCCAGACTTTCTTTCGTGTAATTCTCGGCCGAATAAAATCCTTCTTCCAGCGATTCTTGGTGATCTATTATTTTCCTGCCGATCATATCTTGGATCGTAAGTTCATTCTCGATCCTATGGATCGGTCCTACCGCATCATACAGCTCTGCGACCGTCAAATCCTGCTTTTTTTTAAGCTGGTCGATCTTCTTGAGTACTTCATTGACCTCATCGATCTTCGACTGTTCCGAAAGAAATGCATTTACCAGCATCTGCCCGCGTGATTCCCATGCAGACACTCTGTTTTCAAGCTTCTGTACATGATCCGGCGCTCTATACTGATCCTCTTGTTGCAATGTATCGTAAGCAATGTCGATACCGAACGGTCCGACTTGCTTTTCTTTTCCTTCGTTATCGGTATAGATAAAGCCGGTAACAACGATGTTCTCTACTTTTACCTCTCCCGGGACTTTTATAAGAAACAGTGTTTTCTCTTCCTTGTCCGGTCCAAGCTCTACCGGCGGATCGATGGTCGCAATATCATTGACAAAAACATTTTTGATCGCTCTCGCCTTGTTCCGATCAATCGCAAAGGTAAGCTCCAGATCATTTCCGAATTTGAAGATCCCGACTTTGTCAAACAACGCTCGGATGCTCGGATCCTCAGCCCCCTTGCGATAAAAGGCTTGATGATCGATATCTCCCCCTATCTGCTGCATAGTATAGGTTTTGAAATCCCCCTGATAAAAACTGTCTTCTTTCAAATGCTTTGTCATTTCAAATCCATACAGTTGATCATAATATTCCAACTCGATCAATTTGTTCTGCGCGATGAGCTCCGTGTAGCTATCCGCCAAGACCTTGCTTTCGGCAGCCACTTGCCATACATTGAACCATGCGGTCGATCGAATCGCATCCTCAGGGATCTTTTTGTTATCATTTCCGATCCGATAGCCCGGTTCTTCCGTCACGCCATGCAAAAAGACCGTTCCCAAAAATCGTTCTGCGAGATCTTGTCTCCTCAACAGCTCGTCCGCTTTTTTGATCAGTTGTTGTTTCGTTTCATCGCTAGCTTTTCGATCTTTTTCACCGAGCTCTGCAAAAGATGCTACTGTGGAATTAAGCATTACAAACAGAGCCAACGTCAAAGACCAAAATCTTTTCATGCTGACTTTTTTCATCATTCTTCTCCTCAATTATTTTCCCGTCTGCGTCATAATCGATCTGCCGACGGTCTGCAGATCATTTGCTTCTCCAACTTATAAATCCGAACAATCCTTATACGCGTATGTGTTTAATGTTCAACATTTTCATGTTCTATTCGTTAGTTTAACCTAACAATTTTTGTTTGTCAATAATAATTTTTGGATCTTTTTATCCCGTCTTCTTTTTCAAAGTTCTCTCCGGATCCCCTGCCTCTTTTGCTCTCAAACTGCTATCGACTTCTTTTTATACTCTTCCGTTATAAGATCGGTCTCAACAACCGGACAAATATTTTAGGGATTACTTATTTTTAATTTTTTCAAAAAATCTTCTTCGCCAAAACGCAGGAAACGGGTCCCACGATCGTATTTTCGCTTGATGAAACGATCCGAATCGAAAAATCGAGCATGACCGAAGGCTTTGTGATATAATTTTTATTAAGTTCAAACAGCATGACTTTAAATAATCCGAAAAACATCCCGGATGCTGTTCTGACCCAAATAAAAACCGATGAGACGCGGTGATCGAACCGCGGACATGGCTCGTTGAAGCTTATAGAAGGAGATACTATGTCAAAACAAACGCTCTGGGAGCGTCGTTTATTGGATCTCAGTTTGCGCAACAATCTGATCCATCTTCGACCGACAAAAAATCTTTTACCCATCCTTTCGACAGACCTTGAAGAACTGGAAGATTCTCTGTCGGGCGGATCCGCATTCAAGTTGTCTGCCGGCTTTAATATCGTGGGGCGCAAGTATCCGGACGATCTGGATCTGTCCAATCTTCATATGCTCGAAAGCTACAAAGAGCTGCTGGAAAGCAGGAAAGAGCTTTATACTCCGCTGAACGATCTTGCTCTGATCGATGCGGTCAGGACATTGTACCGCAGCAGCAAGCTGTCCATCGAAGAAAATGGCGCAAACACTCTTTACCTTGCGCTCGGGCTCCTGCAATGGATCGACCCGAAAACTCCGGACAAGATGCGCTATGCCCCGCTCATCCTTCTTCCGGTGGAGATGGTTCGACGCTCCTTTATCGAAGGCTATACGATCCGCCAGAGAGATGATGAAATCATGATCAATACCACCTTATTGGAAATGCTCAAGCAGGATTTCGGCATCAAGATCGAAGGGCTTGATCCGATCCCTACGGATGATGACGGGATCAAGGTCGAAGAAGTGTTCTCCATCATCCAAAATGCCGTCAGTGCACAAAAAGACTGGGAGATCCTGCGCTCGGCATACCTCGGCATCTTCTCCTTCTCCCAATTTGTCATGTGGAATGATCTGCGTAGTCGAGCCGATGATCTCGCAAAAAACAAGATCGTCAAAAGCCTTATGGACGGCAAACTGGCATGGGATGCAGAGAGCATGGAGATCGGCGACCGAGTCCCACCGGATACTGCTTTTCTTCCGATCCCTGCCGATGCCTCACAGCTTTTTGCGATCCAATCCGCCACAGAAGACAAAAGCTTCGTCCTCCATGGTCCGCCGGGCACCGGAAAATCCCAGACCATCACCGGGATCATCGCCAATGCGATCGCACAAGGCAAGACGGTGCTTTTTGTCGCGGAAAAAATGGCGGCGCTTTCGGTCGTTCAAAAAAGAATGGAAAAACTCGGATTGGGCGACTTTTGTCTCGAGCTTCACTCCAATAAGGCAAGAAAACGAGATGTGCTCCATCAGCTGATGTCCGCCACCGAAAACATCTCGGCGCATGATCCCCGGGACTATGCGAAGATGGCGGAAGAGGTCGCAAAGCTCCGCTCGGAGCTCGATGCCTATGCACAGTCGCTCCACCAAAAACGCAGCTCCAATTTCAGCTTTTTTGAGATGCTGATGATGTATGAAGAACATAAAGATCGAGCGGAGATCAAACTCAAAGATCAATATATCGAAAATATCACCAAAGAAAAATTTGCCCAAGATCTCAAAGTGATCGGGGAGCTTCGTGCACTCGCAGAATCTCTCGGCGATGTAGGAAAGGATCCGCTTTGTTTGATCGCTCTGCAAAACTATGATCTGTCGTATGACTATAGGACGAATATCCCGCCTCTTGCACGATCTTATCAGATCGCCGGCGAAAAACTGCTGGCAGTCAGCCAACCGCTCATCGAGTCGCTCGAAGAGAGCTCAGACGGTATTTACACTGAAAAAGAGCTTCGGGAAATCGTCGATGCTCTTGAGATCCGGAAAGATCTCCCATCGAGCTGGACTGCGATCGCCGACCCTCAAAAAGTCGACGACCTTCTGCATAAGATCCTGACGATGGCATCCCATGGCGAAAAGATGCAAAGCGTCCGAAAAAATCTGCTCCCTCGCTGGAACGAGTCCTTCTTCACACAAAATGTATCCGATCTTCGATCGCAGTGGAAAGAGGTCCAGGAGAAAGGGATGATCCTCGGCTTCTTTGCCAAAAACAAATTCCTTCATCAGCTCTCCTCTTTTGCCAAGCAAAAGCCCGATCCGTCGCAGCTGACGGAGGATCTTGCACAGCTTGCCGACTACCAAAACGAAAGAGCCGCTTTTGAAAGCATCGACTCCGGTATGCTCGGTGAGCTCGACAAAGGAGAAGAAACGGATTGGACGAATGTTGCCACGCTTGCAAACAATGCGATCCGAAGCAATTTTGTACTCCAGCATCTCTGCCGATCAGCCGATCCGAAGACAAGGTATCAGGCGATCTGCGATGGCGGTTTTAACACGACCCTTTTCTTTGATGCGCTCCATCGATTTGAAGAAGCTCATCAAGCGATCAGCGCCGTCATTCCGCTCAAAATATTCACGGAAAAAGGCTATCTGCCGACACAGATCGAGTTTGCCAAAGCGATCCAGCACAAGACCGACTACATCCGCGAGTGGACACAGTTTAACAAAAAGATCCAAGAGCTTGCCGATCTGGGAGTCGATGACTTCGAGGACGAAGCCTATCGATTACGGCCGAACGATTTTCAGGTCGCCTATTACAAAACGGTCAGCCGTCTGCTCACGATCAAGACCCTGCACGAAGACCCTGTGCTTGCGAATTTCTCCGGTGCGACCTTCGACGAAAAGATCGCCCGATTCAAAGATGCTCGCAGACAACTGGAAGATCTGACCAAAAAAGAGATCTTCTATCGTCTGGCTTCCCGTGTCCCGAATTTTACCAAAGAGGCCTCCAAAAGCTCGGAGCTTGGCATCTTACAAAAAGCGATCCGCTCCAATGGTCGCGGTCTGAGCATTCGAAGACTGTTTCAACAGATCCCGACGATCCTGCCGAGATTGGCGCCTTGTATGCTGATGAGCCCGATCTCCTGTGCACAATATCTCGATATACAACACAAATTTGACCTTGTGATCTTTGACGAAGCATCCCAGCTTCCGACTTCCAAGGCGGTCGGCGTGCTCGCAAGGGGTACGGAGGCGATCATTGTCGGTGACCCGAAACAGATGCCGCCGACCTCCTTCTTCTCCGGCGAAAATCTCGATGAAGAGAATATCGAGCAGGAAGATCTGGAGAGCATCCTGGAGGACTGCCTAGCATTGTCGATGCCACAGACCCATCTGCTCTGGCATTATCGATCTCGCCACGAAAGCCTGATCTCTTTTAGCAACCACAAGTTCTACGAAAGCAAGCTCTACACCTTCCCATCGGTGGACGATCGTGCCAAAATGGTACGCTTCATCCCTTCGGGCGGGATCTTTGATCGGGGAGGAAGCCGTACCAATCCGATCGAAGCGCAGATGATCGTGGACGAGGTGATCCGCCGTGCAAAAGACCCGAGCCTCAAAACTCAGAGCCTCGGGATCGTGACCTTCAACATCGCACAGCAATCGCTGATCGAAGATCTTTTGGAAAAAGCTTATGCCAATGACCATGAGCTTGATATTTTGCTCAACCAGAGCGAAGAGCCGATCTTTGTCAAAAATCTTGAAAATGTTCAGGGCGATGAAAGAGATGTGATCCTGTTTTCCATCGGTTTCGGTCCGGACAAGGAGGGCAGGGTCTATATGAACTTCGGCCCGCTCAATCAGGAAGGTGGCTGGAGACGACTCAATGTAGCGATCACACGTTCCCGTCTTGAAATGCAGGTCTTCTCCTCTCTTGAACCGGAAGACATCGATCTGTCCAAAACGCAGGCACAGGGCGTGCAGGCGCTGAAGGAGTTTTTGGCCTATGCCAAAAGCGGTGCGACCCAAACCACGAAGGAGGAAGATCCAAAACTTCTCGGGATCGGAGATCGGCTATGCGGATTCTTGCGGTCGCAAGGCTACAAAATTGCTACGCAGGTCGGTCGCTCCAAATTCAAGATCGATATTGCGGTGCTCGACCCCAGAGATGAGGAAAAATATCTGCTGGGCATCATGCTTGACGGGGACAGCTATCGAATGTCCCGCACGACCGAGGATCGAGAGACCTCTCCTTTCAATGTGCTCCGTGGATTGGGCTGGAATATCCACCGTATCTGGTCGGTGGACTATTACCAAAACCCTCAAAAACAGCATGAGAAATTATTGGATCACCTCGAGATCCTGATGCTCGGACAAAAAGACCAACCGCTCGGTCCGCAAAATATCGAAAATATCGGCGAAAGCGGATCGACCGATCAGACAGCTCAAGATCCACAACACAGCCCGGATCCGATGGATCCTTCCGATGACATCAAGCGATCCGACGATCCGATCGAAAAAGTCTTCCCCTCGATCGAAAGCGATCCTTCCGACGAAAAAGAAATACCCCCTGCTCCGCCGCTCAATATGACGCAGCGTAAGATCGAAGAGATCCGTCAGCGAAAGGCGCAGGAGGCTATGCAAAAAGAAAAGATCGAGCCGATAGAAAGCTCGATCGAAGAAAAAAAAGAGATCGAAAAAGAAAGGATCTCTGCCGAGCAAAGATCGGATGAGACCGGCAATGCTCAAGCAACGATCTCTCCAAAAGATCTGCCGATCGATCTACGCATCATCGAGCAGCCTTATCAAAGTGCAGAACTGAAAGAAAAAAAGATGACCTCATCCACCTTCTCCTCTGCCAAAAACCAAAGTCTGCTGATGGAATATATCGCGCAGATCATCGAGGTCGAAGGTCCGATCTGCGAGGATGCTCTTTATCGAAAGATCCTCAAGACATTCGGGATCAGCCGAACAGGCGAAGAAGTGCAATCGACCTTCCTAAGAGCACTGCACCTTGTCAAACCGAAGACGAGCCTCCACAACGGCATCCCTTTCTTTTGGCAAAGGGATCAGGATCCGGAGCAATATCCGATCGTTCGTCGCACGACCAAAGAAGAAAAGCGAGAGATCGATCATATCCATCCGAAGGAATTACAAAACGCGATCCTGCTTGTACTGGAAGAACAGATCGCACTGCCACGGGATGAGCTGATCAAAGAGGCAAGCAAAAAACTCGGCTATGCAAGATTGACCAATGCGATCGCCGAGCATTTGAAAAAAGAATTAGAAAAACTTATCGTAAACGATCGCATCGAAGAACATCAACAGATGATGCGATGCAAAGAATAATCACACCAAATCGTGTGTAGCAAAAATACCCCAATCCGTATGATTTCGTTGTATCGATCAATATTTCAACACAATATCAAAAATACAATAACAATCTGTAATTCCGAGATTGTATCGATCGTTTGCAACACATATCAAAAAACATTAAAATACCCTGCCTCGTTTCTCCGAAGCAGGGTATTATCTTTGTTTTCTTCATTCCAACATACAATCGTCGGGGGAATTTCATTTATCTTCAATTTGTCTGCAAATCAGATCGAGCAATCTGAATCCGAATTTCTACTTGTATCCCGTCCACATTCCCATAAACATACAAAATACCGCAGCCTACGCCCAAAACGATGCTTCTTCGTAAGATTCCTCCTATCTTAGCCTATTCTATCGCACATCCGAAACTACCATCCTACAGATTTTACAAAAATCATGCTTATTCTGTTTTAAAATCATTTTTGTTTGATATCTCGTTTTTTTTAACAATAATATTGACAACTTTTATAAATCGCGTTACAGTAGACTCAACCGGATAGTATAAAGTTTTGTTATTAAAACCCATTTCTTAATTTTCAATCACAAAATCATTACATATTGAAAAGTTCCGTACGTCATTTGGATGTCCGGCGAAAAGGAGGTTCTTATGAAAAATAACAATGATTCCAAAATGGCACTGTACACATTCGTCGTTGCTTTTGCATGCGTATTGCTAAAAAAAATCATCGCACCTTCTATACCGACGACATTTTCTCTTGCGATTGCTGCCGTCTTGTTGTTTATGGGTTTGGTTCTCACTGTCATCGAGATCAAAAACAATTTGGATTTCTTTTACGGATTCTCTACAAACTGGAACGGTTACGGTATCGTGAACAGCGGTTTTGTGATCGGGATCGCCAATTATTTTTTGTCTTCGAATTTCATGTACGGCATTTTGAGCGGGCTTTTGCTCGCCGTAATCGTATGGATTATCCGACTCGGTATGCGATCCGTATTTTCCAAAAATGCCAAATTATAAAAAGTTTTGTAAATCGGCGGGGCATGTCCCCGCTTTTCTTTTGCAAAAATACCTCCCTCCGCAGACCCGCGAAAGGAGGTATTAAAATGAGAATTTGTAAAAAGAGATCTTCAAATTGTTTTCTAATTCTCTTATCCATCGATTCTCCACTGATTTCTATTCACCATTTTCTTCAGCCTTTTTTCGAAGCAGTGAGCCAAGACCAAAAAATAATGTCGATAAACTTAAAATTGTAATGAATCGGTGCCCATCATCAAAACCTCTGATATAATCGATAAATGCCGCTAAATATCCCAGTGCCGATGCAGCGTAATACAAATTGGAAGCCAGTCGATATTTTTTCATTGTAAACCTCCTTTGATCCTATCGATCACTCGCGCTCTATGATCCCCTAATGAATGGATCCCTATCCCGTACTCAGTAAGCTCGAAACCGATTTTGATAAATATGGACCCGATCCAAAAGGCATCGATGTGTCACTTTCGCCCTGATTATATTATATTCATTTCTTCCGCTCTTCGTCAACAGCGTCCGCCGCATACAAAAAAGACCCGAAGGTCTTTTAAGGGAAAACATTCTAAGTTTTTTATTTATGGATCCTTTTTATATCGATCATTGTGAGATCGCAAAGGAGATCTGGCATTCGCAGACGAGTTTGTCGCCTACATAGGCTTTGCCCCTTCCATAGCCGATATTCCTTCGGATCTTGTCGAGCTCGACTTCCAAGCGAAGAACATCACCGGGTACGACCTTGCCACGAAATTTTGCTTTTTCGATACCGGCAAAGTAAGCGATCTTTCCTTTATATTCTTCCTGTGACAGCACGCCGACCGCACCGGTCTGTGCAAGCGCCTCGATGATGAGGACACCGGGCATCACATATTCCTGCGGGAAATGTCCTTGGAAAAAATGCTCGCCGATCGTCACATTTTTCTGTGCGATCACTCGATCGCCTTCTTCGGAGATCTCCAGCACTTTGTCGATCAGTAAAAACGGATAGCGATGCGGCAGGATCGCCATGATCTCATGCACATTCAGCATCAGCACATCCCTCCATTCACCGAAATGACCTGTCCTGTGATATAGCTCGCTTTGTCAGAGATCAAAAAGCTGACCAGATCCGCTACATCCTGCGGTTCTCCGATCCTTCCGAGCGGAATGCTCCGGAGCATATTCTCTCTTGCATCCTCCGGGATCACATCCGTCATCTGCGTTTTGATCATTCCCGGAGCGACCGCATTGACCCGGATATTATACATCGCAAGCTCCTTTGCCGCCGTCTTGGTGAAGGCATTGACCCCTCCCTTGGATGCGGAATAGTTCGCCTGCCCGATATTTCCGGTCAAGCTGACCACCGAGGACAGATTGACGATCGAGCCCTGTTTTTGTTTCATCATTTGGCGTGCAACATTTTTTGTACAGTTGAACACGCCTTTGAGGTTGACATCGATCACATCGTTAAAGTCCTGCTCGTTCATTCGAAGAAGCAGTCGGTCCTTTGTGATGCCTGCGTTATTTACGAGTCCGTCGATCGTGCCGAAAGCTGCGACCGCTTCCTCTGTCATTTTTTTCGTACTTTCAAAATCGGCAACATTCACCGCAAGACCGATCGCTTTTGCACCCAATGACTCGATCTCGGCAATGATCGGACTGACATCGTTCGCCGGATTTTGATAGACCAGCACGATATTTTTTCCCGCTTTTGCCAGCTCGACGGCGATCGCTTTTCCGATCCCCTTGGATGCTCCGGTCACGATTATACAGCCCATTGCTCGCCTCCCTGCTCTTCGATGAAGTTTTGAAGCTCATTCAAATTGGATAAGGTGACAATCCGCACATCTTTGCTGATCTTCTTGATCAATGAGGATACAGTCTTTGCCGGATAAACTTCAACAAAAGTATCCACACCGTCTTCGATCATGCTTTCGACGGTCTGTACCCATTTCACCGGATTCGATACCTGTTCTTCCAAGAGATGGATCATTTGCTCGCGCTCATCCTTGATCTTTGTGATCGATGTGTCCGACTCGATCCAGTCAAGTTTTTTGCCCAATACATTCGGATAATAGTCCGCATTCGGTTTACGAAGCTTCGCCTCTTCCAAATGAGCTCTCAGTTTTTTGCCTGCCCCTGTCAGCATCTTCGTGTGGAAAGGCGCGCTGACTTTGAGCATGGTCGTCATTCTGGCGCCGGCTTCTTTCAGCAGCGCCTGTGCTTCTTCAAGCAATCGCATCTCTCCGCCGATCACAATCTGGTCATGGGAGTTGAAGTTTGAGCAGGTGATATGTCCGATCTGTTGTAAAGGTGCGATCGCCTGTTCGATCTTCTCTTGTGTCAAACCGACCACTGCAAGCAATCCGCCTACTCCTGCGGGGACCTCTTCCTGCATCAGGATCCCTCTGGTCCTTACAAGAGATACCGCCTCTTCCAAAGAAAGCGCATCCCCTGCTACAAGCGCGGAATATTCGCCCAAGCTCAATCCTGCGACAGCATCCGGTGTGATATCACGGTTTTTTAGGATCCGGGTCAATGCCGCGGAAACGGTCAGGATCGTCGGCTGCGTATTTTCGGTCAGGCTCAGCTCTTCCATCGATCCGCTGAAGCATAGCTCTGCAACATCCATTCCAAGTGCATCGCTTGCTCTTTCAAAAATCTCTCTTGCTTCAGGATAGTTGTCATACAACTCTTTGCCCATGCCGGTCGCTTGACAGCCCTGTCCCGGATATACAAATGCGATCTTATTCATATCGTCCTCCTATCTTGATCCTGCCGGATCTCTATTTATGAGCGATCTTCGCCGGATCCTGCGGATCCGATCCGTCGCTCGATCTTTCTGGTTTACCTTTCGATCTTGAGATCGAGTTTTTCAAAACGCTTCTGATCGTCTTGCAAAAATTTCATTATAGATCCTTCGTTGATCCGACCGGTCTTTTGGATCGGTCAGGGTGTATCGATGATCTTGCTATGCTCCGACGATCTTTTGAATAATCTCGGATGCGCTTGCACTCTCTCGGATCAGTCCTGCGATCTGACCGCTCATCACCGAGCCGTAGTCGAGATCTTCACCACAGACTGCTTTTCGATAGCTGCCGGTTGCAAGATTTTCGATCTCCGCCAGTTTTTCCTGATTGCTGAGATCTCCCATCTCGACTTCTTTGAGTTTTCTAGCCAATTTGTTTTTAAGTATTCTTACCGGATGTCCTGTGATCCTTCCGGTCACGACGGAATCCGTATCGCCGGCTTTGATGACTCGATCTTTATATGCCGGCGCAATCTCACATTCTTCTGCGACCAGGAAGGCCGTTCCACATTGTACGCCCTGCGCTCCGAGCGCAAGCGCTGCCCGATATCCTCTATGATCTCCGATCCCTCCTGCCGCGATCACAGGGATATTGACCGCATCGACCACTTGAGGTACCAATGCCATCGTCGTCAATTCACCGACATGACCTCCTGCTTCGGTTCCTTCCGCGATCAGTGCATCCGCACCGAGTCGCTCCATTCTTCGAGCCAATGCCACCGAAGGTACGACGGGGATCACGATCACGCCTGCCGCCTTCCATCGCTCCATATATTTACCGGGATTTCCTGCTCCCGTGATGACGATCTTAATCCCCTCTTCCAGCACAAGCTCCGCCAAAGCATCCGCATGCGGATTCAGTAGCATGATATTGAGTGCAAAGGGTTTGTCCGTCTTTTTCTTGATCTCTCGGATCTGCTCCTGCGCCATCTCTTTTGTCAAATTTCCTCCGGCAAGCACGCCGAGCGCACCTGCGTTGGAGACCGCAGAAACCAAAGAGCTATGCGATATCCATGCCATCGCTCCCTGAATCAAAGGATATTTTGTTCCTAACAGCTCGTTTATCATCATAGCCCCCTCAACATTCCATTCGTTTGCCCTAAAGGCACTTATTTTTCGTATCGCTTGAATACGATCGTCGCATTGTGTCCGCCAAAGCCGAGCGAATTCGACATCGCATATTCCAACTCTCTGTGCTCAGCACCTTTTGTCACATAGTTCAGATCACATTCCGGATCCGCTTCTTTATAATTGATCGTCGGTGGCACATCGCCTGTCTTGACCGCCATCAAGGTCGCGATCGCTTCGATCGCTCCCGCCGCGCCAAGCAGATGCCCCGTCATCGATTTGGTCGAGCTTACCAACAGCTCGTTGGCATGATCGCCAAATACTTTTTTGATCGCAAAGGTCTCGCCTTTGTCATTAAACGGTGTACTCGTTCCATGTGCATTGATATATCCCACCTGCTCGGGTTGGATATTCGCCGAGTGAAGTGCTCTCTCCATCGCAAGGATCGCACCACGAGACTGAGGATCGGGACTCGTAATGTGGAAAGCATCCGCACTTTGTCCGTAGCCGACCACTTCCGCATAGATTTTCGCGCCTCTTGCCAAAGCATGTTCCAGCTCTTCGAGTACGATCACGCCGGCACCTTCTCCCATGACGAAGCCCGAACGCTCTTTGTCAAAAGGGATGGATGCTCGATCGACCTCATCGCCGGCATAAAGCGCTTTCATATTCGCAAAGCCTGCGATGCCCGCCATTGTGATACTCGCCTCCGAGCCGCCTGCCAAAGCGATCTTTACCTCGCCGAGACGGATCAGATTGAACGCATTGCCCACTGCATCCGTTCCGGATGCACAGGCTGTCACCGGCGTGTAGCATGGTCCTCTCAGTCCAAGCTCCATCGATACATGGGCAGCTCCCATATTGGCGATGCTTGCCGGTATAAAGAAAGGAGATATTCGAGCAGGGCCCGATTTCGCCATTTTTTCGATCTGCTCCTCGATGGTCTGAAGTCCTCCGATGCCTGATCCGATGACCGTTGCGGTGTTTTCCTTATGATCATACGCATCGTAGCTTGCTAAAGCGGAATCTTCATACGCCATCGTCGCCGCAGCGATCGCATAATGTGAGAACTGATCCAATCTTTTCGCCGCCTTCGGATCGATGTATTTGCCTACATCAAATCCTTTGACCTCCGCTGCAAAAGCGATCTTGGTCGGCTCCGCGTCAAATTTTGTGATCGGTCCGATGCCGCTCTTGCCTGCCAGCATCGACTGCCACATCTCATCGGCTGTATTTCCGATCGGCGACAATGCCCCGATCCCTGTTACAACGACTCTCTTCATAGATCTCTCCTACGCAACTTTTCCTTCCAAATATTTTACGATCTCGCCAACCGTTGTGATGTTCGCTGCATCTTCTTCCGGGATCTCGATCTCAAACTCATCTTCCAATCCCATGATCACTTCGACCATATCCAAAGAATCCGCTCCAAGATCTTCTTTGATGTTGCTTTCCAATTTGATCTCCGCCTCATCCTTGCTCAATTTGTCTGCCAATACTGCTCTTACTCTTTCAAACATTTTCTTTCCTCCTTTGGCTTTTCGCCTACCATTTGATCAAAATTGAACCCCAAGTCAGCCCCGCTCCGAAGCCTGCCAAGATGATCCGATCCCCTTTTTTCAAAAGTCCTTCTCGGTTCATCTCATCCAATGCGATCGGAATGCTCGCTGATGAAGTATTTCCACATTTTTGTATGTTCATAAAAAACTTGTCTTGCGATATCTTCAAGCTCTTCGCCGCAGATGCCACGATCCGCTTGTTCGCCTGATGCGGTACGATGTACGCGATGTCATCGCCGGTCAGATCGTTGCGTTCTAGGATCACTCGAACACATTCTTCCAGTGCCGGTACGGCAAATTTGTAAACCTCTTTGCCGTCGAGCCGAAGCAGGTCCGGTCCCTTCTCCAAGCGAGTCGGAGGAAAACTTTGGATCGGTTGCTGTGCATCGATCACGATCGAAAGATTTTTGTCGAAGCTTCCATTAAGATAGATGTCTTCAATCCGACTCTCCGACTCCGAGGTGATCACCATCGCCCCCGCTCCGTCGCCAAATAGGATGCAAGATCCCCGATCTTCATAGTTCAGACATTTGCTGAACACCTCCGATCCGACGATCAATGCATTCTTCGCGATCCCCGACTTGATCATCGAATCCGCTACCGAAAGCGCGTAGACAAAACCCGTACAACCTGCTACCAGATCAAAGGTGATCGCATTGTCGATCTCCAAGATCCCTTGCATATAGCTGGCGGTCGTCGGTGCAAGCCCATCCGGTGTCACGGTTGCTAAAATGATCAGATCGATGTCCCCGGGCTCAAGTCCTGCCGACTCGATCGCCTGCCTTGCAGCCTTTGCGCCCAGCATCGCGGTTGATTCACCCTCCGATACTCGTCGCTCCTCGATCCCCGTTCGCTGAATGATCCACTGCGAATCCGTATCTACATATTCCGACAGCATATCATTGCTAAGTATAAAAGGTGGAAGATAGCTGCCCGTTGAAAAATTTTTCATGGATCCTCCTTAAAAAATTATAGGCAAATAATATATCAGCCAAATTTTTTTGTCAACACGTTTTATAAAAATTCCACAAAAATATTGAAATTACAAGCTTTTATTATACACAATATTTAATTTGTGTTCCATTAAAGCAGGTTTTTTCGCCTTCGACAATTCCCTCCGAAAATGTCGAAAAAGAAAATTTTTACAAAAAGTATTGACAGTTTTAGTGTGTCACTGTACTATATGAATAAGACAATTTGCGATCTATATTCATTCAAATATATCACCAAAAGAGGAGGTGGAATATGAGCTGGAAATTCGACCAGAATAACCCGATCTATTTACAGATCATCACACATCTTGAATATAAGATTCTTTCAGGCGAATACAAGCCCGGAGACAAACTTGAATCCGTTCGAGAGCTGGCGAGCATCGCAGGCGTAAATCCCAATACGATGCAAAAAGCGCTACAAGAGATGGAAGGCATGGGGCTGATCAATACACAGCGCACGTCGGGAAGATTTATCACCGACAACGCGGCTGTTATCCGAAAACTGCGCGAAGAAGTCGCGGAAGGTCGCGCAGAGATCTTTGTGAAGGAACTCAAAAAATTAGGGTATTCGGCAGAGGAGATCATCCGCTTCGTGCAAGATCAATTCAAGCAAAAAACAAAGGCTATATCCAATCTGGAGGAGCTGATGAAGGAGGAAAAGCATGAGCAATAAGATTTTAGAATGTAAGTCGCTCTCCAAAGTCTATGGACGAGAGCCGGCACTAAATTCGGTCGACCTGTCGATCGAAAAGGGGCGTATCGTCGGACTGCTTGGTCCCAACGGGAGCGGAAAAACCACTTTGATAAAATTGGCAAATGGTCTGATTGTACCTACATCCGGCGAGATCTTGATCGATGGGATGACACCATCGGTAGAAACCAAAAAGAAAATCTCCTATCTGCCGGATCGAAATTATCTCGACAATGATCAAAGTGTCGAATCGATCATCAAATTGTTCAAGGATTTTTATGAGGATTTTCGTGAAGAAAAAGCACAGCAGATGCTCGACAGCCTTCACATCGATCCGAGAAAACGTATGAAAACTCTATCGAAGGGAACAAAGGAAAAGGTGCAGCTTATTTTAGTAATGAGCCGTAAAGCCGATCTTTATCTGCTCGATGAACCGATCGCGGGTGTAGACCCTGCTGCCAGAGATTATATCATGGATACCATCATTCGAAATTATGATGAAAACTCTACCATACTCATCTCGACCCATTTGATCTCCGATATCGAAAAAGTTCTCGATGAGGCGATCTTTATCAATCAGGGAAATATCACATTGCACAAGTCGATCGATGAGATCCGAGAAGAGCATAATATGAGTGTGGATGAATACTTTAGGGAGGTGTTCCGATGATTTGGAAATTATTCAAATATGATTTTAGAGGGGTTGGCAAAAAACTGTTCCCTCTCTATGGACTCGCACTTCTATTTGCTTTGATGTCCCGGATCTTCGTCATCGGAAAGACGGTCGATCTTTATGGAAATATGGAAACTTACGAAAGCTATCCGATCTGGATCCAAATTATACACCAACTGATCTTCGGGATGACATGGATCTTGGTGGTCTCGGTATTTATCGTCACCTTTAACATTCTGATCACCAAGTATTTTCGCTCGGTCTATGGTGAAGAAGGATATCTGACTCATACTTTACCGATCACCTCTTCGCAAAAAATCATTTCAAAGATGTTCAATTTTTATCTTTGGAATGTATTTGCCGCTCTGATCGCAACGGCATGTTTCTGTATCATGTTCTATAATCCGGATGGATTCCGTGAATTCATCGAAGTCCTTATGGAAGGACTTCGAAGGATCTGGCCGATGATCACTTCTCGTGAGATCCTGGCTGCTTTCCTATGGTCTGTGATATTTGTCATCGCACCGGTCCACAGCATTTTTCTTCTCTATTTATGCTGTGCAGTCGGCTCGATGTTCAGACATAAATTTATTGCCAGTGTCTGTGCCTATTTTGTGCTCAGTTTTGTAATGGCAATCATCAGCAACATTCTGTTATCCAGCTCCATCGAATTTATGATTCAAAACGACTATATGCCGGTGCTTCAGTTCCCATTGATCCTACTGGTAATGAGCATCATCTATACTCTAATCTTTTTCTTCGGAACCAAGATCCTGCTCGACAAGCAGCTTAATTTGGAATAAAACTTCCTTCTCAAAACAGGGGCATCACACAACTCACTTGCTCCGTCCAAGTAACCCCTACAGCTTATTGATAAGCACTCAAAATACAAACTATCCCTTCAATAGAAGCCCCTAAAAAAATCGAACCCCGAAAGCAAATCGCGATCGAGGTTCGATTTTTATATAATGAAGACTAAAATCCGATCAGACGAGCACAGGACGATCGGTACGCGCTCTTTTCCTCATCGGTCTTTTTCTTTTTGAAATCATTTATAGTTCCTAACATATAGTGAAGATGCCCTTATTTCTATAGCATCCGGATGAGTTCGAGAAGATGAGAACAGCTCTCCCGATCATGAGAGAAACATCCCTAGCAGCCGAATGGTCTAAATGCAAAGATACTTTACTTCTCGCCTCGCAAAAGCAAGGTGAAGGACAAAATTTTTCGTAACTATAGCACGATCGATGGAAATTTTTCTTCGATCTGACGGAACAATCGGTACACGCTCTCATCCACATTGGTCTTTGCCTTTTTGAAGTAGAACTTGACCTTTTTTCCGTCTTTCTTAAACATCTCAAATACAAATCTTTGATGAGTAAGTCCATTGCCCTGATGGATATTTTCCAGTATATAATTGATACGTTCGATCTCGAGCATATCCTGGACCTCTACATTATAAGAAAAGATCAGCAGATGGTTTTTGTACAGAGCCAGCCCGAGTTTTTCATCAAAATAAGATGCTCCGCTCCTCAACAGATCCAAATCATTTCTAAGCTCCGGATAATTAGTATATAGCGTTTCATAAGCTCTTTTGTTTCGGCCGGCACGTCGGATGCCCAGTCCGATCAGCAAGAGCGCGATCCCTAAAACAAGTGCCTCGATCAACAAGACGACCTTAAGATCCGATTTGATATTATACGACGATAAATATTCCCTCGAGTTGATACTTGCTCTAGCTTCGGGACTAAGGTTCATGCTATCCAAAAATTGAGATACTTCACTGCTGTTGCTCGGTTTGGATTCAATCACCAGTTGTGCCGGCTTCTCCGCTAAAGACGGAATGTCCTCGAGTATTTTTTCGATCTCTTTATCCCCGCTCATAGCTTCCAAAAGCAAGATCCCATCCCCCGTATCCACAAAATAGACCGTAAGATCTTTTTGATCTGTCGGGATCGGCTCGCTGATGTCGTAGATATTGACTACCATCGTTCCATGTTTCCCACCTTCATAGATCCTATTTTGCTTAATATAGAAGTCCTTGCTCTGTATTAAGTAAAAGAGTCCAAAAACCGCCACTGCTAACGCTAAAAATACAGCTCCGATCACAAAAAGACCGACCGAGCCCTTGAATGCTTTTTTCTTCATAATTTTCCTTTCCCATCGAAAACCGCTCCATATCATCCTCTACTTCGCTATCGATGTCCAAGCACTCGGATCATCGACCCTTGATATCCTACACGGTTTTGAGGCGTATCACAAAACACCAAAAATTGCTTTCCATGATCATTCTTATCATCATGTGATTTTGTCATTTCAGGATAAGCGTACCCTTACACATCTTCACACTCGACTTTCTGATCATTATTCTTATCATATTGTTTGACTGAGTCAGGCACTTCGAATCTGCCAAATTCTGCTTCCGCATACCGTTGTTTTCCTGCACGAAGTAAACGATCATATTTCCAAGCAGCTGCTCATCGGTCGCCTGCGACTCTGTGAATAAAAATTGTACATCGGCTATCTTCTCAGAAGGATCCTCAAAGTGATCCATCGGATAAGTCACATTCTCTCCATAATAGATCTCCTTCATCTAAAAATTTTGCAACAATATCATAGCATATTCATCAATGCACTGCAACGATTTTTTTCGCCGTGATCCTCTATTTTCAACACGTTAAATCATACACACCTAACACCGAAGACCTCAATATCCCACTTTATGTAAGTGCATAAAAACTTCCATTTAACTCATTTTGCACTTCATCTCTCAACATCCTAAAAAAACTGATCATCTGAATATCATAGCATACTATATTAGTATGTAGACAAGCACATTCTTCTTCCATGTCCGAAACTCTCCTATACCTCATCTCGAGGACGTTTCGATCATTTCTTCAAAAATTTATTTTTTGAAGATCCCTCTCGGAGATCGGTTCCCCTCTTTTTTCTTAGATCGACATTTTCTCGCAAAGACTGTTTTTTGACGAATGCCATCCTTTCACCGATCTCTTCTAAAAATATATTGCTTGAGTCGATCCTACGATATCTTATCCGCTGAGTAACAAACTTACTTCTTCGGATAAAACGCATTGCTTTCTTCTCGAATTTTTTTCAGACAAAAAGAGCACCCGTACCTCTTTAGCCTGACCAAAGCCAAAAAGTATCAAGAGTGCTCCATTTTTTAATAGGACCGATCTCAAAATTTCTTCATTAAAGATGTTCTTTTTGAGCGTGAGACCTTTTTTGATTTTGTCTTTTGTATAAATTCAGCTCCCAATGCTCTACATTCGATCGACAATGAGCTTCCTAAGAGCGCTATTGCTCATAGCCGGCAAAATGTTTTTTTAGGATCATCGCACCGATATAGGCACCGATGAAAGCGAGCACAAAGGTCACGACCACGGCGGAAACACCCATCATCCCTTTTGTCGCTGCGATCATTTGATCCATCTGCTCCGGTGTTTGTCCTCTTGCGATCCATTCGCTGCGATAAGCATCGACAAAGAACCAGACCGGCACGATGCCGCCCAGTGCCTGTCCGACCTGCATGATCCCAAAGCTCACCGCGATCTGCAATGTGGACGGATCTTCCTGAGTAGAAGTGATCAGATCCGCGATGACCCCTGTAGCGATCGTTGTGATGATCCATGGAATATATCCCGCTCCCATCAGGGTAAATACTCCCATAATGATCGCTGAAAGGATCGTAAACTGCCACATTTTGCCTAATTTTTTTGCGATAAAATAAATGATCGTGCCACCGACCAGACCAAAGATCCCCGGACTGATCGCATGTCCGTACGCTCCTAATGGTCCACTGAGCATCATAACGATCATATAAAGTGCAAAATAAAGTCCCGTGATAATAGCAAGAAAGACAAAATCCTTCGTTTTCATTTTTTTATTCTTTTTCATTGCGTATGCTCCTTTTCCATCTCTTCAAATATTCTTTTGATCTCTAAAGCGGAGTCTTCCTCCACCTTAAAATCTTTTTTAATTCGACCATTCTCCAAAAAAACAATACGCCCTGCCACTCGGCGAATAAATTCATAATCATGCGAGATCACAAGGATGCCTCGATCCTTCGACAACTTTCGGATCAGCTCGGCGACCTTCTCCATCGAGCTCAGGTCCAGACCCGAGGTCGGCTCATCAAAAATGACCACCTCCGCCGGCGATACATAGGAAGTTGCGATCTGCAGTCGCTGTTTTTCGCCTCCCGACAGATCAAAGGGATGACGCCGACGAAGCTCCTTCATATCGACCATCGACAAAACTTCTGTGATCATCTCCTCCGACACTTTGAGCGGTGTGATCTTGAGCTCATGCTCGACCGATGTTCCAAACAACTGATAATCCGAATCCTGCAAGATAAAGAGTGAAGAACCTTCCTGCCGGACCTCTCCGCTGTCCGCCTTCTCCATCCGACAGATCAGCTTTGCCAATGTCGTCTTGCCCGCGCCATTGCGCCCGACCATTGCCAATACCTCGCCACGACGGAGCGTCAAACTGACATGATCCAAAATATCCCGATAACAGATATCCCTAAGTACTAATAATTCGTTGCCCAACTCTTGCCGAACGATCGGATAGCTCTGATCAAACAGGTCGAAACTGCGCAATCGATAATCGGAATCCCTGAACTCTTGCTCCGTATAGATCCCTCGGATCGCTCCCTCTTGAAGCAGGATCACCTTGTCCAGCCGATCCTTGAGATAATAATATCGGTGATCCGCCACGATAATGGTATAACCTCTTTCTTTCAGCTCGCTGATATAATGCCCCATCCGCATCGTCATCGCATAATCCAAATTGGAAGAAGGCTCATCAAAGATCAGTATCCTAGGATCCAAGGTCAATGCACAGGCAAGACTGAGCAACTGGCGCTCGCCGCTTGAGACTTTGAAAATATCCCGATCCATGATCTTCTCGATACAGAACATCTCGCCCAGCGTTTTCATCTTCGCTTTCATATGATCGACCGGAAAACCGTAATTCTCCATCGCAAATGCAAATTCACTGGTCGTATTGGTGGTAAAAAACTGGCTCCTCGGGCTTTGAAAAACACAGCCCACCTCTCGTGAGATCTCATCCATTTCCATTTTTTGAATATCTCTGCCCCCGATTTCGACCCTTCCGGTCAACTCGCCTTCGTATAGATGCGGGATCAGCCCGTTGATACATTTGAGCAAGGTGGATTTTCCGGATCCCGACAGCCCCGTGATCAATACGACTTCGCCCTCTTCGATCCTAAGATCGATATCTTTCAGGCTCTTTTTCTTTGCATTCTCATAGCTGAAAGATACCTCCGAAAATCTTATCATGACAGCCCTCCGATCCACGCGATCACTCCGATGCCAAGCAAAAATGCGCAGGACACCAGGGTATCGTGCCAATGCCATCCATAATCAAAGATACTGGTCCTTCGACGATCCGAGTCGATCCCCTTGATCATTCCTGCCGCTGTCAGCTCCTCTGCCAACAGAGAACATCGAAAAAGCTGCGGCGTAATAAAATACGAGAAGCTCCGGATCGGTCTTTTCCAGGAAAAATCGATCCCGCGCAGACGCATACAGTTTTTGATCAGATGAAATTCTTCGCGAAAAGTCGGGATGTAGCGGATCGCTATCGTGATGGCGATCACCATTTTTCTCGGGAGATACACCGATTGAAGCGAGGACAGGATCTCCGATGTATGATAATCAAAAAATAGCATCGAACCTACCATCAGCATTGGAATAAATCGGTAAAAAATGAAAAAGGTCATGGCCATAAAATCCATAAAGGAATTACCGAAACTGATGCTCATCTCCGCCAAAAAGCCCAAAATGATAAAGGCGATCAGAAACAGGATCCATCTTTTCACTTTTCCATAATACAAAAGCAGTAAACTGGCAAAAGCGAACAAAAAAGGCTGGATCCACTCACTTTTGATGAAAAAAACCAATAAGGGCACCAGCAAATTGATCCCCAACAAGACCAGCGCATTGATCTTTATACTAATACCTGTTTAACCCCATAAAGTCTAGCCAATCCCTACGCGTAATGC
>JAUNKR010000049.1 GCA_030532705.1 Peptostreptococcaceae bacterium | reverse complement strand
CTTTTTCTCGTTCCGAAAGGATGATCGCATAGGAATTATAGATGATCGCAAAACCCATCGCGATAGAAATGATGATCAATGTACTTACGGAAGCCTTATAGGTTTCCAAGAATTTGTTCATTTTGCTGATAACGGCTTCAATGGAATTGATCCCATCGATCTTGGAGCTGTCATGATAGATCTCTTTCAATTGATCGGCATCTTTTTCATAAGATCGTATGAGGATCGAGTTGGCAATATCTTTATCTCCGACCCGCTCACCAAGATAGGTGATGTCGGCATAGGCGGACATTCCTACTGTTTGATCTACAGTATCTCGGATGATAAAATCGATCTTTTCATCTTTGTCCTTGAATAGTGGACTACGAACCTGTATGATATCACCCTTTTTGACCTGCAATTTATTTGCGAGTCTTGAAGATAGTAGGAGTTCGTTGTAAGAAGGATGGACAATGCCTTGATCATTTGATAAAGTGAAAAGGCGACTGTTCGATTCGATGCCGATGATACTGATATTTTCTTGGAGATGAGAATTGATAAGAGTAGCGGGAACATCAAGGCAGCCTTCAACGATCTGAATATCATCATAAGACAAAAGCTCACTTTTGACCTTGCTGAGTCTTTCAAAATGTGAAAGATAAATTCTTACATTATATTTTTCCACTTCGTTATAATGCGCAAGGAGGATCCGGTCGGAAAGCCGGATCGAATTCCAGGGAACAACAGCAAAAGCAAAAGTAAACATGATCCCTATCAGGATGAAGAGGCTGCGCGAAGGATTTCGAAACAGATTACGCAGACTCATCTTCCCGGTTGTCGTAAATAAACTCATGATCAAGCGACTACGCTCCAGCCATCCGCTCCTTATCATATCCGGAGTTTTGCTACGCATAGCTTCACTCGGATGGAGCTGAGAGGCGGCGATACTGGACTTCAATCCGGCGATCGCTCCGGCGATGATCGTTAAACTGATACCGATGATAGCATAATTAAATGTTGCTCTTGTTGAAACAAAAGGCATTTCGAAGAATTTTCCATATAAAAAGAGGATCGGTTTAGATAAGAAATATCCCGCGATAACCCCCAAAATTCCTCCCAAACTACTGATAATGACCGAGTAGGATATGTAATGAAGAAATATATCGCGATCAGCAAGCCCGAATGCCTTAAGAAGTCCTATTTGTCCACGTTGCTTTTCAACGATCCGCCCGATCATAATGAATAGGATCATCGAAGAAACCGACAAAAAGATCATCGGCATCACGATAACTGTTCCTCGGATCTGAAGAAGCTCCTGTGTAAAGAGCATATTGCTTAACTGATCATCTCTGGAATAGGCTTTGATAACCCCGTAATTTTTTAGAAGAACATCTATGTTTTTTTCGACGGCTCGTTGATCATATCCGGGTCGTATCGTATAGATGATCTGACTGAGGCTGTTTTTTCCAGTGATCCGTTTGATCGATGAAGTGTGCATAAAACCGATCGAGAAGTTCAGTGGATCCGGAAAAATTTGAGCACCCGTTCTTAACGCATAAATATATTCAGGAACTTGGCAAATACCGCAGATGGTCAGCTCATTTTTACTTCCCGAAGAAATAACAGGGATCGTATCTCCGATCGAAAGATGGTTTGCATCAGCAAAACTTTTACTGATCACGATCTGATCGAAGCCTTCCTGGGGGGCAGTGCCCTCCAGAAGAAGATATTTGCCGATCTGGTCTGTATGACTGGTAAGACGAATATATTTTGTATCTTCGGAAGGCACACCAAAATCGTCATCGATACGAACATCGATGACGGTCCGACCTTCAGCTTGTGCCACTCCATGGAGCTGTCGTACAGTATCTACAGAGGATAGAGGAGCAGCTACCAAATCGAAATATGCATCCGGAAAATTCCCCTGTTCATAAAAAACATCTTTTGATATCTCCAATGTATCCATAGCGATCGAAAAAGAGGAATAAGACATGATGCCGATCGCGATCACAACAATGACTGCAAGATTGGAAACCTTATTTGCCCATAGATCTCTAAAAAGTTTTTTCCAAAGCATTATAATTCGATCTCCTCAACTGCGGGGCGATCTACATTTTTTTGTATCTTATGGATCTTCCCGTCACGAATGTATATAACACGATCTGCAATTTTTGCGATCTCCGAATTATGTGTGATCAAAATGACCGTTTTGCCGTAGTTTTGGCAGAAGTCATAAAGAATTCGAAGGACTTCTTTACCCGAAGCCGAATCCAGTGCACCGGTCGGCTCATCGCAAAGCAAGATCTTTGGATCTTTTGCAAGTGCACGAGCGATCGCAACACGTTGTTGTTGACCTCCGGAGAGCTGTGATGGGAAGTGATCTGCACGATCATGGATACCGACAGCTTTAAGCATCTCAATCGAACTGATATTGCTATGGGAGATCTCTCTTGCAAGCTCAACATTTTCCAGGGCAGTCAGATTGGGCATCAGATTATAAGACTGAAATACAAACCCGACAGCATCTCTTCTGAAATCGGTCAGAGAGTTTTTATCTCTGATAACAAAAGGTTTACCGAGGTATTCGATCTCACCTTCGGTTGGAGCATCCATAGCACCGATGATATTAAGCAGAGTACTTTTTCCGGAGCCGGATGGGCCGAGAATGACGATAAATTCTTTTTCGAAGATCTCAAAATCGACACCATCGAGAGCATTGATGGATACATCGCCCATATGGTATATTTTTTTTAAGTTTTTGGCTTTTATCAAGGTATTCATAATATTTTTGCTCCATCAAATGATTAGCATCTCTTTAAAAATATGAGGATCAATTTTGCATATAGACCGAAGTACTTGGGAATGCAAATGCACTTCCGTTATTTGAGACAATATCAAGGATCTCAAAATTGATCTCTTCGCGGATCCTTTTCAATTCATCCAGTGATGTGACGTCCGCATAAAGTTGTACCAAAATATTCAGAGCACTCGGTGCAAATTCGTCTAAGCGAACGATAACGGAATCCGATAAGATCTCCGGATGATTTTTAAGACAATATCGAACCTCATCGATGATGTTTCGTAAGATATCCGGTTTAGTTCCATAGGTTAGGCCGATATAAAACTTTAGTTTTCGTTTATTCATTTTCGTCCAATTTGTGATGGCAGTATTGGTCAGCTTACTGTTCGGTAAAATGACGAGCGCATCATCAAAAGTTCGTATTCGAGTGCTTCGAAAAGTAATGTCCTCAACGATCCCCTCGGCATCAGAGGTTTGGATCCAATCGCCGACGGCAAATGGTTTGTCGGAAAGGATGACAACTCCTCCAAAGATATTGGAGGCAGTGTCTTGAGCGGCAAGTGCAAAAGTAAGCCCTCCCAGTCCAAGTCCTGTGATAAGACCATTTACGTTGACCCCCAACTCACTCAGTATAATGATAAAGCCGATAACGACCATAAAAAGCTGAAGCATTCTCTGAACAAACATCAAAACGATCGGGTTTCGGCTAAGATCGTCAGATTTACTTAAGCGCTGGTATAAGCTAATAAAAGTTGGGACCAATTTGTACAAAAGCATCGTGAATAATAGGATCATCAAGACACGATACAGCTTCTTAAAAAAGGCTAATAAAACAATATAGCTACTGTTACTGGCGATCAAAGAAGATGCCAAAAAATAGATCGTAAAATAGGTGATCGAAGCTACAAAAACGATTTTAAGAGGCTTTTTAGCAGGAAGAAGATCCTCTTTGCTCATTTCGTTTTTACTTTTTATTGAAATAAAGCGAATGACAGAGAGGAAAGTGGATGCAATAAACTCACTGAGAATAATCGAAAAGATCAACGCAATGAATATAGTGCCTAAAAATATCATGCCTTTATTTCCTGAAGATAGGATCTGTCGAAATGCATTCAAATATTTATCCATAGACCATCCCCTTGATTAATTATTTTCGATATCGAGCAGGTATTTTTTTATATCCAGGCCGCCGGCATAACCGACAAGAGTATTGTTTTTCCCGATCACACGGTGGCATGGGATCATGATCGAAATGCGGTTTTTATTATTAGCCATTCCCACTGCTCGACTGGCTTTAGGATTTCCTATAGCCTCAGCGATCGAACCATAATAGGTAGTTGTTCCGTAAGGGATCTTTTGGAGTTGCTGCCACACGGATTCCTGAAATGGAGTTCCATGCGTAGAAAGTTTGATCGAAAAAGTTTTCCTCTTAGCTGAAAAATACTCTTGAAGTTGTTTTGCTGCTTTTTTGATCAAAGGGGTTTCCTTTTCCGTTACTATTCCCTCAAATTCATTTTCAAAGGAAATATCACAAATCCCAAATTCATCTTCAGCGATGAAAATCTGACCGATCGGAAAATGGTAACCAAAAAAGAAAGTAGGGGGTGATTTTTTGCGATTTTTAGCCATAATAAACTCCTCTTCGTATTAAAAAAGTGCCATCCACAAAATGGAAAGCACTTTTGCAAGCATTCTCTTTGAGACGACCCTAATATCAAGGATCGATTATCAAATTTCTGTAGATCTAAACCCACATATGATATTTATCTGTTAGAAATCTTGGTGGAAATGAGGGGAGTCGAACCCCTGTCCGAAACCTATCCATATAAACTTTCTACGAGTGTAGTTGGAATAGATTTATTCGTTTTAGAAAAAGCTCCCAACTGCTTTTACTAAAATATATTCTGAGTTGTACTGAGTCATGGTCCAGAAATCCCAATCACAGTGCCCTGCATAGTTGACGTTCAGTCCTAATCGGCAGGAGGACTAGGAGGAACGAGCCGCATTAAGCAGCTAGTGCAAGATTATTATCTGCGTTTATATTTAGATGTTGTTAAGTTTAGCGTGATTTACAACATTGCACGACCCGCTTATCTATACTTCAAAACCCCGTCGAAACCAGTACATTCCCACGTTGTTTATCTATCGATTCCATTATATCAACTTTTTTAGCTTTTTGCAATCGGCATTTCTTCTTTTTTTAGCCGCTTTTGATAAAAATAAAACGACAGCGGAATAGTACATCCTTTTACGATGCTCGTTCCTGAAATCGCCCACCAGATCCCGTCGACGCCAAGTGTAGTTTGTGAAAGGATCCATGCAACAGGAATTCGTGCACCGGTAAGAATGATACTCATCAAAGCTGGTATCCTTGTTTCACCATGTCCGTTGAAGATTCCGATAAATAAGATCTCAAGACACATAAAGACTTGTGAATAACCTAATATACGCAGGTAGCTGATCCCTCCGCTGATCGATTCCGGCTCTTTCAGAAAAATTGAGAAGATCGGAGCACCGAAAAAGACCAGTAAGATCGTTGCGATCCCCCCAAACATCAAAGAGTATAAGATGATCACCTTGATCCCTTTTTTGATACGGTCAAAATTTCCTATCCCAAAGTTTTGACCGACAAAAGCGGTTATTGCAACAGCGAGCCCTTCGGCTGTCATCCAGGAGATCGATTCGATCTGGGAGCCGACCTTCTGTACTGCGATCGGTGTAGAACCAAAAACAGCGATCCTTCTTGCAAGTACGATCGAATAGCAACAATAAAGAGTTGACTGTAATGCGGATGGAAAACCGGTAGTACAGATTTTTTTCATCAGCGATGCAGATGGAAGTTTTCGGATAGATAAGCGAATATGTTCATCCAGCCGAAGATTTGCCAACATCAAGATTATAAATACAAATACTTGAGCAAGAGCTGTTGCGATCGCGGCTCCTCGAACGCCCATTGCGGGGAATGGTCCGATCCCGAAGATCAATAATATGTCGAAGACGATATTGAATATCAGGCCCACTGAATTTACTATAAAGGGAAGTTTACTATTCCCAATGGAGTTTAGCATCGCGGAAACGACCGGATTGACATACATAAAAGGCATCGACAGGGCAATAATGAAAAGGTAATCCCGTGCATTTCGGATCACATGATCCTCGCCCAACTGAAAAAAACTGATGATCGGACCATTTCCGAGAGATAAAGTGAGCGCAACGATCAGGCCGAAAATAAAGTTGACCCAAAAAGCTGCTTCTGAATAACCTTGTACCGACTTATAGTCCTTTCGTCCATAGGCTTGAGAGACCAAAACTTGCGTTCCGATCCTTGCCATCGATGAAGAGGCATTTGCAAACCATAAGAAAAAACCCGCAGTACCAACTGCCGCAACAGAAGTTCTACCAAGCTTTCCAATACAGATCATATCAACGAAAGTATAGGTCATGTTGATAAAAGATGTACCTAGTATTGGCATTGTAAAACGAAAAATTTTTTGGGAGATACTTCCCGTTGTAAGATCGATGTTTTTGGACATAATTCTCCTTAGGCATAATCAGTGTTGTTTGTTTTAAAATTAAAGAGCCTTCTTAAAAGAACATTTTTGAAAGTGTCGGATATATATCAGATCGGACTCATAACAATCTCATACAAATAGAGATCATGATATAATTTCCATAACGAAACACCCGTTTGATGAGTAACCAAGCATGATGTTACATTATAGACGAATACAAGAATGAATGATATAATTATTAGGATCCGAGGCGATGGATCGGCTGATGTAATGTTCTATGTAAATAGAGATTGGTATTTGCCGAGTAAATGATATGCATGTGCTACGATCTCTAGAAGGATGAGCTGGTCATTTTGTTATTGTAACACATTTTGGGAATGCTTGCTATATGGAGGAGATTATGTCGATCGAAAAAGTTAGAAAATATTTTGAGCGATACGAGATGGCAGATAAGGTATTAGAGTTTGAAGAGTCCAGTGCAACGGTGGAGCTCGCTGCACAACGTCTGGGAGTTATTCCGGCAAGGATCGCTAAAACACTTTCCTTTTCTTTAGGAGAACGATGTGTATTGATCGTTGCTGCCGGAGATGCTAAGATCGATAGCAAGAAATTCAAAACTTTTTTTGGCAAAAAGGCAAATATGTTAAAGTCTGAAGATGTCGAACGGATGACAGGTCATGGGGTAGGTGGGGTTTGTCCTTTTGACAATCCTGCATCGGTAGATACCTTTATCGATGTGTCGATCCGGCGTTTTGAAACGGTATTTCCTGCTTGCGGAAGTGCTAAATCGGCAATCGAACTTACACCGGAGCAGGTATTTCGGTTTGGAGAAGCATTGGAGTGGGTAGATATTTGCAAAGATTGGAGAGAAGTGCCTGTTGACTAGCAAAGAGTGATCGTCAATTAGTCTTTTGATCAAAATCGACGATGAGACGAGGTTCAAAGGAGCTGGGATTGATTTTAGGGCCAAACTTTAGGTAAGATGATGTATTTTGGACAGATATGGAGATAAGATGAAGTTGATTCATAAATTTAGACAGAATGAAAATAATTTTTTGCTGGATGTGAATTCCGGTTCCGTACATGTTGTAGATGACATAGCATTTGATGTGTTGGATCATTACAAGGAAAGATCTTTAGAAGATATTATAAAGATCCTTTCTCAATATTCCAAAGAAGATGTAAAAACTGCCTACGAAGAATTGCAAGAACTTGAAAAGATGGAATTGCTATACAGCGATGATATTTTTCCGCAGTCACAAACATTCAAAGGAAGAAATCCGATCGTGAAGGCAATGTGTCTTCATATGGCGCATGATTGCAATTTGAGTTGTAAGTATTGTTTCGCAGGACAGGGTGAGTTCAATGGACCGAAGGGACTGATGTCTTTTGAGGTCGGAAAACGAGCGATCGACTACCTAATCGCAAATTCAAAAAATCGCAGAAATTTAGAAATTGATTTCTTCGGTGGAGAGCCTCTGATGAATTTTGAGGTAGTCAAGCAACTTGTGGAATACGGAAATGTCGAAGCTAAAAAGCATAATAAAGTTTTTCGTTTTACGATCACGACAAATGGCATTTTGCTTGATGATAATAAAATAGAGTATATCAATCAGCATATGCACAATGTTGTTCTCAGCTTGGATGGTCGCCGTGAGATCAACGATGCGATGCGTCCTACGACCAACGGAAAGGGAAGTTATGATATCATCGTTCCGAAGTTTCAAAAACTGGTGGAAGGACGAGGAGACAAGTATTATTATATTCGTGGAACTTTTACACGAAATAATATGGACTTCGGTAAAGATGTTTTGCACTATAGAGATCTTGGGTTTGAGTTGACTTCCATGGAACCTGTAGTGGATCATGAGCAGAATGAATATGCTCTTCGTAGCGAGGATATCGATCGAGTAAATCATGAGTATGAGGAATTTGCAAAAGAATATTTGGAGATCCGAAAGCATGATCCTCGATTTAAATTCTTCCACTATATGATCGATCTTAGCGGAGGACCTTGTGCGATCAAGAGAATATCCGGATGTGGAGCAGGAATCGAATATTTGGCGATCACGCCGGATGGAGATATTTTCCCATGCCATCAATTCGTAGGAAAAGAAGAATTTAAATTAGGCAATTTGTTCGATAGTGAAATAGCTTTTCCTAAAAAAATCGTTGATGAATTTCTAGCCACCGATGTTACCACAAAAGAAGACTGCCAAAGCTGCTGGGCAAAGTTTTATTGCTCAGGGGGCTGTCATGCCAATGCCTATAATTTTAATGGAGATATCAAAAAGCCTTATAAAGACGGTTGTGAGATGCAAAAGAAACGCATCGAATGTGCGATCATGGTAGAGGCGATGCTGAAGTTGGGTGAATCCAAAGAAGGAGAGAGTGATGTTGGATAATTTTAAAAAATATTCAGGTTGGATATTTTTGGGAACCATTTTACTCATCGTTCACAAGCTTGTCGAAAATTACGAAGGCCTTTTAGCTCAGGCAAGTAAATTAAAGGTGATCCTGACCCCATTTATTTGGGCTTTCATCATCACTTATTTTTTGATGGGATTGATGCGAATGCTTGAGGGGCGTTTTAAAATGAAGCGTTTGTCGGCATTTATCGTAACCTACCTGTTATTTTTTGGAGTGATCACGCTTTTTGTTCTGATGGTCGCGCCTGTGATCGTGGATAATATCACGGATATTACGGAAGTTGCTCCGACTTATATCGCAAAGATGCAGTTTTTTATCGATTCTGTAACAAAGAGGTTGAAGCTGATCGAAGACCCTCAGATCCAGCAGTATTTTAATCAGAATTCAGCAAGTCTTTCAAAAATGATGCTGAACTTTGTAAATACCATCTTTAATTCAATCGTATACGGAGTGATCGGGTTGACCTCATGGCTGTTCAATTTTGTTTTTGGCATCATCATCTCAATGTATATTTTGTATGATGTGGAAGGATTTGAAAAGGCGGGGAAGAAATTTATCTTAGCAATGTCCGGCAAAGAGAAATCAGATGATATTTTGGATTTTCTATCAATGAGTGATCAGATTTTCAAGGATTACTTTGTTGGGAAAGTGATCGATTCGGCGATCGTGGGAGTACTTTGCTACATCGGGCTTATTTTTTTGGGTGCGCCTTATGCTATGCTGATGAGTTTGGTTGTAGGGATCTTTAATATGATCCCTTATGTGGGACCTGTGCTCGGTATGGTTCCTGCGGTACTGATCACTTTGATGACCAGTCCGATCAAAGCGCTTTGGGTCGGGGTCTTTATTCTGATCCTTCAGCAGATCGATGGGAATATCATTGGGCCTAAAGTATTGAGCGATAAAGTAGGGGTTTCTCCTTTTGGTGTAGTGCTTGCGATCGCGATCGGAGGAGGTTATTTTGGGATCATGGGAATGCTTATTTCCGTTCCGATCTATAAAGTCGTATCAATCATGATCAATAGGGCATTAGAAAAGAAAATTATTTCAAATAAATCAAAGTAAGAGGTTTTTTTAGAAAGCTATATATGATATAATCTATTTTTGGAAAAGATTTTGAAATAAGAGAGGATTTGTTTTGGCATATATCGTAGTAAAAGAAAGTGATGCTCTCCGTGGGAGAGTCAAGATAAATGGGGCAAAAAATGCGGTACTACCGATCATTGCAGCAACTTTGCTCGTTGATGGTGTAAGTACGATCCGAAGTGTTCCCAACCTTAGAGATGTAAATGTAATGAGCGATCTGCTTCGATATCTGGGCGCAAAAGTGCAATATGACGGCGAAACATTGATCGTTGATACTACTGAGATCAAAGAAACGGAAGCACCTTATCATTTGGTAAATAAAATGAGGGCATCTTTCCTTGTGATGGGGTCATTACTCGGACGTTTTCATAAAGCAAAGATCTCAATGCCGGGCGGCTGTGCGATCGGAACAAGACCGATCGATCTTCATATAAAGGGTTTCCGACAACTCGGTATCAAGGTCGATACAGAGCATGGTTATGTTGAAGCTCAGGCGCAAAAAATCATCGGCGATAAGATCTATCTGGACTTCCCGTCGGTTGGTGCGACCGAAAATATTATGATGGCAGCTGTTCTTGCAGAAGGCACTACGATCATTGAGAATGTTGCCGAAGAACCTGAGATCGTTGACTTGGCAAACTTCTTAAACAAAATGGGAGCCAAGATTCGAGGGGCAGGCACAAATACGATCAAGATCACGGGAGTAGATACACTAACACCTGTTGAACATACGGTGATCCCGGATCGTATCGAAGCCGGAACCTATATGGTAGCAGCAGCAATGACAAAGGGAGATGTGGTCATAGAGAATGTCATCGTAGATCATGTGAAGCCTGTTATTGCTAAACTTAGGGAGATCGGTTGTATTGTTGAAGAAATGGAAAATACCGTTCGCGTAGTAGGACCTGAGAAGATCCTACCGACAAATATTAAAACTTTACCTCATCCGGGATTTCCAACAGATATGCAATCTCAATTTATGTCATTGTTAAGTATTGCTGAAGGAAAGTCGACGATCACGGAAACTGTGTTTGAAAATCGATTTATGAATGTTCCGGAATTGATACGTATGGGAGCAAATATCGAGATCAATGGAAAATCTGCGATCGTGGAAGGAAAAGAAAAGTTGACGGGGTCTGAGGTTATGGCGACCGACCTCCGTGCCGGAGCCGCGCTTGTGATTGCAGGCTTAGTATCCGAAGGAGAAACGATCGTTAAGAACATTTATCATATCGAACGAGGTTATGTTGATTTAGTAGGTAAGCTCTCTATGCTTGGAGCGAATGTATATCGTGTAGAAGATTAGTGAGGAGGAAATATGACACCGGATATTGGAATTGATTTAGGGACGGCATCAGTACTTGTTTATGTAAAGAACAAGGGAATCGTACTGAATGAGCCGGCAGTTGTAGCGATCGATAATAACAACGGCGATGTATTGGCGGTCGGTGAAGAGGCGAGGTTGATGCTTGGAAGGACACCGGGAAGTATCGTGGCGATCCGCCCGCTTCGTGAAGGAGTAATTTCCGATTACGAAGTGACGGAAAAGATGTTGAAGTTTTTTATAGAAAAAATCACCGGTGGAGTGAGCATGTTCAAAATGTTCAAACCGAAGATCATGGTATGTGTTCCATCCGGTGTTACTGAGGTTGAAAAAAGAGCAGTTGTCGATGCTACGATGGAAGCGGGAGCAAGAGAGGTGTACTTGATCGAAGAACCTATTGCTGCGGCTATTGGAGCAGGGATCGACATTTCAAGGCCAAATGGCTCGATGGTCGTTGACATCGGTGGAGGTACAACAGATATTGCTGTGATCTCTTTGGGAGGGATCGTAGAAAGTGCTTCGATCAAAGTTGCAGGTGATACCTTTGACGATGCGATCATTCGATATATGAGAAAAACACATTCAATGCTTATCGGAGAGCGTACAGCGGAGGAGATCAAAAAGAATATCGGCTCTGCTTTTCCTCGAGAAGAAGAAGTATTGATGGCTATTCGTGGAAGAAATTTAGTATCGGGACTTCCTGAAACGAGAGAGATCTCTTCTACTGAAATGTTAAGTGCGCTTAAGGATTCAGTCGTTCAAATTGCGGATGCTGTGCATTCGGTATTGGAGAAAACACCGCCGGAGTTATCTGCGGATATATCCGACAAGGGAATTTTGATGACAGGTGGAGGATCTTTGCTTTGGGGATTGGATAAACTGATCCAAAAAAGAACAGGGATCGACGCTTTTGTAGCAGAAGATGCGATCTCTTGTGTAGCAAGAGGTACCGGTGAGGCGCTCAATTCGATCAAATTGATGAGCAAGAGCTCCTATCGAAAGAAATATTAGTTTGATATTTCGAAAAGGAGATCAAGATCGTTTCGATCGGAATAAAAATCCAAAATATTATTCAAAAGATTTAATGAGCTTGGATAAGTTAAAGAACACAAAACGGTTAAGAAGTAAAAATTCTTAGCCGTTTTTTTATTTGACATCACTACATGGCTGAAATTTGGTGGATATTTGTTTGCTTGAAATATTTGTACCGATCATCTATATTGATAAAGTCTTACTCTAGGAGATATATTTTAGGTCTGACCGGTTGATCTGTATATAGGATCAAAATATTTGATCCTACTACTCCTTGATGCTCCATAGAGAGCTTCGGGAAATTTTTTATGGATGATCTTTGATCTACTGATACTATGAAAAACTACTGATCAAATTCAATTTTTTATAAATTATTTTCTATTACGAAAGACCTGAGTTTTTTTTATAATAGGCTTACAAAGAAAACGAAAGGAGACCAACTATGAGATTGTCAATAGAAAATAAAAAAATAAAGTAAAAAT
>JAUNKR010000048.1 GCA_030532705.1 Peptostreptococcaceae bacterium | reverse complement strand
GTGGTTGTAAAATGAATTGTTTTATCTACTTTTTATTCCTTGTGAGCAGACACTATGTAAAACTTGGCAATGGATTTACCATACCAATTTTATTTTATAAAATTTTTCTCACCGGATTTCCATTTCATTCCATAGAATATATCGCAGCGATTTACAAAAAAGTACGAAAGTCTATTAGCATGCTATCCGTTCCGATTTATTGGGGATGCAAAAGGCAAAACACATCCCCAAAAAGTTTTTGGCAAAAGCCCATCGCTGAATATAGTTGGAAAACTACAAAGTTTGATCTCCCGTTCTTAAATGTAAATCGTAAATATAATAAATCGTGAGACTTTTTCGTTCTTCACAGTGCCGTTAGAGGGCAAAATTCAGCTACCAAATCAAAAACTTTAAAATACGGTTAATATTCACCCAAAAGCTTTACTTCAATTTCAACAGAAGCATTCATACTGTCAATTTTGGAAGACAAGTTATTCACTTCTTTTTCGAGTATATTCCTTTTTTCTTTCAGGATTTCTTCATTCATAATCCCATAGCGAACCACACCAACACCCGTTTCCACTCGATTATATTCGCGAGAAAGAGCATATTCCATATTACTCAATAAATTTCGCTTGAGGCGCACATCTTCCAATGCTGCAAAAAGAGTCTGCTTTCCAATTTTATTCTTATTGTTCGCTACGCAAAGAGCATTCTTCAGCGTAACCAAATCCTGATTTAATATCTCAATTTCTTTCAAACTCTCAATCATCTCTTTCGATTTGCTTTTATCCACCATATCTTTTCCGTTTACAGTCAAAGGGACAAAATATTGACTGTTGAACGCACTGAATAATTGACTTTGCTTTTTCGTTAAATTGGAAATAAGAAATATGCATTGCTGTAATGTGATTTTCATAAGCCCTCCTTATATTTTTATCAAATTTTATATTTTTATCCATAAAAGATTCTTATTCGATTATATATCAAGGCAATTTATTTGACAAGTTATTTGCTGGAGCAAACAGACATTTGCAGCTCCCTTTTCTTAAATTTACATCAATGCAAAAAGGATATACAAGAAAGCATAAATGACAATTTGATGAAGCAAATATATCTTTAAGCTGTTCCTTCCCAATAACTTTACAAAATCTCCCATTTTGCTATCCGTTTTGATATCAAAATTCATTTTTCCAAGTCCCCTTCCAAAAAAATATCCGGAAAAACTTAAAAAAATCCATGGCAAAAGCGGAACATAGTCTGCAGAATAAAAAGTTGACGGTGCAAAATCAATCACAAATGAAAGCGGAAGCGGTGACAAAATATCGTAAACGACATCATATAAAGCCGATTTGGAGAAGTATCGATACAAAACAAAAATCAAAAGATGAACAAAGGATAATAAGAACTCTTTACTAAGCTTTGTATTTTTCGCTTCTCTATTACCATTTACTTTCTGATACAACCAAATGCTGAACATCGACAGAGATAAGAAGTGCAAGACACCAAAATAAATCACTTCACTCGGTATCAAAAGTCTTGTAACAAGAGTAATCAGCAAACTGATTATAAAAAGCCGAATAGAATTCGGTAATAGTTTTTTACTATAATTGACTGAGATACCGGAGATGAATATGAAGCTGATGACAATATACTGCTGATAATAAAACCATGAGTGAATATCAAAAAAATCCATACTCTGATGAAAAATATACTTTAAATCATACAAAGTATGATAAATTATCATGTTGATAATCGAAATTCCCCGAAAAAAATCGAGATAATTGATGCGTCTTGCCGGTTCCAATTTGCCTTCCTTTACTAATATGAAATCTACAATAAGTATAGCACATAAGCCGAATCATTTCACTCAAAATCAAATGGACGACAATTAAATTTTTATATACGAATGTAATTTGCGGATGAATGCTGTATAATATAGAAAAACACTTTGGAGAAAAATCATGAATATTAAAAACAACTATCACATCTATGCCTTAATCACCATCATTATGTGGGCACTGTCTCATATTTGGATTCGAATTGCACTGGAACATTTTTCAGTATTTCCTCTGGGATTCTTACGATATCTGTCCGCTTCCATCTCTCTGATTATCGTCTTGTTTTTTTACAAAATGCCATTACCGAAAAAGAAAGATCTGCCGTGGTTTATATTGTCGGGAGCAACCGGATTTTTTCTATATATGATTTTTTATAATATGGGCGCTAAAACAACAACGGTTGCAACCAGTGGTGTAATTCTTTCCAGTGCTCCCGTATTTACCGTGCTCTTCTCTGTCATCTTATTAAAAGAGAGAATTTCATTGCGGCAATGGCTTGCAATTACGATAGAATTCATTGGAATTTTACTAATCACCGCTCATGGAGCTATCTTCAGTGTAAACATAGGCATTCTTTGGTTATTGGCTGCAGCTTTATCGCTCAGTATTTATAACCTGACTCAAAGAAAGTTAACAAAAAATTATTCCGCTTTGCAAGCAACCACCTTCAGTATCTTTGCCGGCACCGTTTTATTATCCGTCTCGGCGAAACAGTCATTTATCGAATTGAAAACGGCATCAACGAATCACATATCAAGTATATTGCTCTTAGGAATCTTTGCTAGCTCCATTGCATACATTTCCTGGTCAAAAGCCTTTGAAAAGGCTACGCACACCGCTCAGGTAAGTAACTATATGTTTTTTATGCCCTTGATGACAGGACTTCTGGGTTTTTTGTTTTTTGGCGAAATACCTACCTACTCGACATGGCTCGGTGGCGCTTTGATTATTTTCGGATCATATTTATTCAACTATTTCGGTCGAATGAATTCAACATCAAAACAGGCTCTATTCCGATAATCAACGGATAGAGCCTGTTCCATTCATTTTACTTTTTAAATTTTCGTATTAACGAAAATCCTATAACAAAACTTTATTTCCAAATCAAAATTTCTAATATGACATTCCCATTAGTAACCGATTGGCAAACCTGCGTAATGCCATATTATCATTAAAATGGTCCACGAAATCAAAAATGAGATAGAGTATGGCAACATGGATGAGATAAGCGTTCCTATTCCCGTATCTTCATCATACTTTTGCGCAAAAGTTACAATTACCGCAAAATAAGTCATCAGTGGTGAAATAATATTTGTTGTTGAATCACCGATTCGATATGCAAGCTGTGTAAAATCCGGAGATATTCCAAGCAACATCAACATCGGAACAAATATAGGAGCCATAATCGCCCATTTCGCAGAGGCTGAACCTATGAACAAGTTGATAAAAGCCGAAACAAGTACAAAGGAAACTACCAAAGGTAATCCTTGGAATCCTATGCTCTTCAACAGATTCGCTCCGCCTAAAGCAAGCAAAATGCCCAGTTTTGTATAGTTAAAGTAGTTTACAAATTGAGCAGCCATAAATGCAAGAACCAAGTAGCCCCCCATAGAAGCCATCGATTTACTCATTCCTTTGATAATATCTTTATCATTCTTAATATTTTTAGTTGCGATTCCATAAACCACTCCCGGAATTAAGAAAAACAAAGCGATCGTCGGTACAAGTCCATTATGGATAAATGGATTAAGATCCATTTTAATTCCTTTTTCAGTTTCAACTGCTGTTCGAAGCAAACCGTTTTGAGGTACTGTCAGGAACGCAAAGACAACAATAAACAATAAAAGCGCAATCCCCGCCATTCGTAGTCCTTTTCTCTCTTCAGGCGTGATTTGCATTGTATCCACCTTGTATGGTCCGGTGTATGTTCCCAATCTCGGCTCAACAATTTTTTCGGTTACCAAAGTTCCTACAATTGTTAATAAGAAAGTTGAAGCAAACATAAAATAGTAGTTTGCAGTCGGAGCAATAATCAAATCAGAGCCTCCGATTTTTATTGCTTCATTTGTAATTCCGGCCAGCATCGGGTCAATCGTTCCCACTAATAAGTTTGCTGAAAATCCTGCAGAAACTCCTGCAAATGCAGCTGTAAGTCCGGCTAAAGGATGTCGATTAAAGCTCAAAAACACAATAGCTCCAAGTGGGATCAAAACAACATAACCCGCGTCTGATGCGACATTGGACATAATCCCCATGAATACCACAACAGCTGTTATAAACTTCTTAGGCGTACTGAGAACCACTTTTTTAAGAGTTGAACCGATTAATCCCGTTTCTTCAGCAACACCAACCCCCAGCATTGCTACAAGAACAGTTCCCAATGGTGCAAAACCGGTGAAGTTTTTTGTCGCACTGTCAAACATGTAGCGAAGACCCGCTCCGTTTAACAAAGAAATCGCTTGTACCGAAACATCCGCTTTCTCTTTTGCATCATAATAAGTTGCGCTCAGTCCGGCTCTCGCTGCAAACTCTGAAACGATAATTACCACTACCGATAATATAACAAAAATCGTTGCAGGATGCGGCAATTTGTTTCCAACTCTTTCTACAAAGTTGAGAAATCCGTTAAAGATACCCTTTTTTTGTTTTACTGATTTTTCTTTCATGCAAACCTCCTAATTGAAATAATTGTACACTTTATTATATAATAAAAAAGGTTTTCACAAAAGACTTTTTGAATTTTTCCTTTCAAAAAAGTTACAATTTGTTTTAAATTATTTGTTCACAAATTAAAATAAAAAACCGGATAGAACTGCTCTATCCGATTTTCTCGTACTAACTGATTGTAATCAAGCTTCCATTTGCTTGTTTTTCAAAATCCACTTTGTTTCCAAAAGCTTCACCGATAAATCTTAGTGGCACATAGGTTCTTCCATTCTGCATACTCGCCGGGACTTCTAATTTAATCGTAGAGGAATTTGTTCCATCCATAACTTTTGCTTCGGCTTTGTTCATTACAAGAGTAACGGTTTTCCCATCTTTCATAGCTGTTACCGTCTGGGTATTAGCATCCCATTTCACTTCAGCTTTCAATGCCTCAAAAATAGCACGAAGCGGAACAAGCACTCGTCCGTTTTTTGAAACCGGTTGTGAGTCAAACTTAACCATTTCTCCGGCTACATAAACCTCGATTCCGCTCTTTACCATAGGCTTTTCCGTCATCTTGTCGTCTTTTTTATCATCTTTTTTGTCATCCATTGCAGGCTTTTCAGCTTTTACTTCCGTTGCTTTTGACCAATCGAATACAAGAACGGCTTTTTGTTCACCGGCTCCTTCTTTTCCACCTGCAATCTTATCCATCGCATCTACCCAAACCGCAATTGTAACTTCATTCGGCTTTACGGCATTCACTTTGAACTCCACTTTGGTATCATAAGGAGTCGTGTCACTGGAAGATTTGCTTGCTTCTACTTTCTTATCGCCATCCATTACAAACAACTTATTGATATTTTCTTTTGCTGCTCCAATTTGAACCGGCTGAAGGTAAATCGTAAATTGACTTTCTTTGTCATCGACAACGACCTTCGCCTCAGGTTTAAGTCCCTTGTTTGCCATTGATTCTTTTGTTTTTTCATGTGCTTGAACCATTTTTACAGGTACCATGTACTCCTTTTCTCCGTCAGCAAAAGCCGGAATCGCTGTAAGTGCTAAAAGTCCTGCACAAAGTAGGCTTACTAATCTCTTTTTCATAGTCATCCTTTCTGTTACATAAATATGATTTTAAATTGTATCTATTTTAAATATAATCCAATTCAAAATCATCACCTAAAAATGTTAACAACCAATATCAAAACCAACAGGGAGCAGAGAATAGCTCTCTCTCCCTATGGTATTAATACTCAATTTCTTATCTAAATACCAGAATTTCAACCAATGGTTTTGCTCCAAGCTCTTCCAAAAGGTCAACCGTAAGCTCAGCCCGAAGCTCCGTTACTTCATTTGGCAGCTCAAAGGTAAATTCATTCATGCCATTTACAACTTTTGCATTGATGACTTGATCATTTACTTTCATCTTGGTGATCTTTCCTTCAAAATCTTCTCCATTCAACGGTAATGTCACACTCTTCGTCGTGATAGTATATCTATAACCGCTACTTGTCTTAGTGATTTTTGCATCACCTTGGACGAAAGATTTCATTGCGCTGTTATTTTTGAAAGTAATTCTCTTAGAGCCTTCCGCTTTGCCTCCATCTTTCTTCAGAGTCAATGCTTCGCGTTTTGTTTTCAACAGTTCTGCAGCCTTATTAATCTCTTCTTGAAGAGCGCGCTTGTTGTAATAAGTGTGTTTTGCTTCTTTAAGCGCCTTACGGAACTCGCTCTTGCCTTCAATTTCATATTTAGCCAAATCGATTAACTCGGATTCATCGATCTCTTTCTTAAGCGCGATTCTGTTTACTTTGGATTCTACACTTACAAGTGCAAATTTAAGCCCCGTCACCGCACTGCGAACATCCTCTTGTTTTAGAGCATCTTTCTTTAGAACTTCTTTTGCATCCTCTACTGCCAGTTCCAGATCTTCAATCGTATCTGGGTTGTAGAGATCCTTATGCTTAAGAATTTCTTCCGCTTCTTTGAGCAATGCACTCAATTGAGCAGTATCCACTTTTCCGTCTTTACGCTTAAGATTCTCTATCGCACGGTCAAGCATTTTGATTGTGTCGTTAATATGCTTCTCCGTATTGTGCTTAGGATCTTTTGATACATAAGTCAACTCTGCACCCTGGATCGCAAGTGTCAAGAACTCTACACTCTTCTCCTCATAAGCATCTCCTAAGCTTTCCAAGATCGCTTTCGCTTCATCGATCTTCGCTTTCAGAAGTTCTTTATTGCCTTCGCCCATGAGTAGCGACAATTTATCGATCGCGTCTTTCAGCTCCAGGATCATTGCGTTGACTTCATCCTGTGATACGGATCCGTCATTATAAACTTTTTCCGC
Source organism: Peptostreptococcaceae bacterium (assembly GCA_030532705.1). Classification (GTDB taxonomy): domain Bacteria; phylum Bacillota; class Clostridia; order Peptostreptococcales; family Filifactoraceae; genus JAUNKE01. Next base: position 6,305 of record JAUNKR010000048.1, on the reverse strand, counting down.
TTTATCCAATACCTTTTCAAAGTTTTCCCAACCGTCTGCATCGTAGTCTTTCTCTTGGAAATCTTTAACTTGGTTGATCAGTATCAGAAGATCACTCTTGTCAACCGGGATCGGAATCAATTGTGCTCCTTTGATCAGCTCAACATTTACTTTATATTTTCCTCCAACAGTATACTCCTGCTCTTTGATACCATAGCCTTCTACGCCTGTTGCGTAAATCTTAAACGGTAATTCGCGAAGGAGAGCAACTTTCTTGGTAGATTCATTTGCCTCAAAATCAAGCTTAATAATAGTGTTGTAAATATCTTTTCCACGGAATAGGACAGTCGCCTTGCCTTGATATCCGTTTCTCGTAAGATTTACGGTAATATCTTTATATTCTTTTTCAATCAGTTCTACCAGCGGGTAATTCGCCTGTAGTCCTGTTTTATTAACGATAAGATCCGCATTTGTTACTACAGCAATGTACATTGCTGTATCAAAATCTCTCGCGGTAACTTTATATTCTCCCGGTGGTACAAAAGCAGAATATTGATTCTTCTTGCCATTCTTTGATACCGCATAGTACTCCTTACCGGTGTTCTTATCGATCAATACGACTTTCAAAGAGCTCTTAACCGGTTTAGTAATACCTATTGTTATCTCTGCTCTGTTCTTGTAGTTAAAAGAAACTTCTACTACTTTGCTGAAATCTTTTTCAGTAATTTCAAACGGGACTCGTTCCTCTACTACTTCAAATTCTTCACTTACTTTCGTGATCACAAGTGTATATTGCCCAACTGCCAGATTGTATGGATCTACAATATCACCTTGGCTGTCTTCTACTTGCCACTCGAACTTGTCCATCGGCACGGAACCTGACGAGATCTTTGGTGAAACAATGACCATTCTCTCATTTCCTGTTTTGATAGATTTATCAAGTGGAAGCTGGATCGTATTTCTTGCATTGTCTTGAATTTTTAGAATAGCTGTCGTAGGATCTGTGCCTTCCGGAAGTTTGATCATTCCTTCGCCATTTGCTTTATAACTGTCTTTTCCAATTAGGATTTCACAGCTACGGATTCCGGAACCTTCTTCGATTACTTCAAGCTTATACTCGCCTTTTTCTCGGTTATAGCTACTCTTTGCAATACGAGGGAATGTATTATCGATTGTGACAGGGAACTCCACCACCTGTGCTTCTGCATTGCTATTCCCATCCGGCTTAACCTTTACTTCGAAAGTATATTTTCCTTCCGGCATCGGTTGTCCGGCTAAGTTCGTACCATCCCATTTCCAATGTGATTTTGTCGAAGTCAAATTCGGTCCGCCAAAAGGTCCCAGGATGACATAATTCTTGATACCGTAATCATCCGGCTTCGCTATATTGTAAATTGGATCGCCTTTTGTTTGACCTGTTCCGGCATAAACATTAATTTCAAAATCTTTATAGTTTCTTAGGAAAGTTCCAACAAATCCCGCTGTGTCCGCTCTTCCGTCACCATTTGGTGAGAAAGCGATATTATTCAACGCAAACTTAGGTTCTGCAAAAGTGCTCGTAGCATCTTCTCCAAGAACGACCTCTTGTCCGGATTCTCTTGATGAAATATGCGTAAACGCATTCGGAACGATGTCGGTTCGCTCATAATAATATGGTTTTGTCCCTTTTTCCAAGTGATGATAGATACTTGGATCAATGACCGGAATCTTTGCCCAGTCACCCTTAAATCCAACGAAAGGTACGCTAATCGTCGCCTCCGAGGATGTCTTTGGTACAAAGAACACAAATCCTTCCAAGAAGAATCCGTTCGGCATTTCTTTTTGAAGTTCTGCCATTTTTTTAGGATCTAAAGTAAACTCAACCGTAAATTCCTGTGTGTCTTTTCCATTGACGGTGATCTCTCTCTTTTCAGACTCATCAAGCTTTCTCGGCTTAAGCATGATCTTTCCGTTCTCAACGGTATCCGTGTTAAGCACTGCATAGTAGTCAAAAGTTTTTGCTTCATTCGCATAGTTGCGCAAATTCGCCGTGATGGTCACTTTATCGCCTGTGATGTTTCTTAGGTTGATACTTGAAACATTGTTTGTTCCTTCGATCACTACAGAAGAACTGATTACTCCTGCAAGATTTAGAAGACCTGCTCCCTGTCCTCTTGGAGAACCGTAAGCATTCGGCTCCGTCTTCTTATCCAAAAACGGTGTTGCCGTACTCATCAATAGATTTTTAACCAAACGATGTTTCTCTTCCCCTGTAACATCCGGGAATTTTTTTTCTACATATTGCTTAGCGATCGCGATTCCTCCTGCAACATGAGGTGTTGCCATTGAGGTTCCGCTCATTTTATCATAAGAGTTTTGGTTTACACTTGAATCAATTTGTCCGCCCGGCGCGGAAATATCCGGCTTCAAGTTTCCTTCCGGAGAAATACCCCAGCTGGAGAAGTTGGATACTCTATAACCTGTTGGGTTGACCTGAGCTTTTTCTTCTGTTTCAAATTTGATTGTAAAACGAGGATTATTTCTCAAATATTCACCATCCTCTTTGCTGATAAAGCAAGAAGGAATGGTTACATCTTCGCTCATCCCCGCCATATGAGTTAAATTATCTTCATCAAGATGATTATAGACAATAACGGCAACCGCACCTTTGGACTGAGCATTTTTTACTTTTTCCGCAAAGCTGAAATCTTTCTTTTTGCCTTCCGTATCTCCACGCTGGATCAAAGCGACATTGCCGCTTACTGAATCAGGAATCTCATCCTCATATCCACGACCGGCATGTACAACCTGAAGAAATTTATCAGGAAACGGCTTTTCATCCGTCGGCATATACAATAGTATCTTTTCCTTACTTGGTCCTTCCGTTACACGAATTCCTCTTTGCTTAATCTCTGCATTATCCACAGATGCTACCGCCAAGGAAGTATCCGCTACCGCCGGAGAGTTTGTCAAACCGAAGTCCGGATTGCTTGCCCCCGGACCATCCAATGCACCGAAGCCCATAAATCCGTCGTTACCGATCGCGATCGCAACTACAACTCCGGCACTTTGTGCTCTTCGAAGTGAATCAAGAGTTGTCTTTTCCATTCTGCCATCAGTAGTTCCTGTCGCTCCCAAACTCATATTGATACTGTCAGCGCCAAGTTTTACCGCATCGTCGATCGCCTTGTTGTAGATCTCCGGTGTAGTTCCGCCAAAAAGCATATTCGCACTGAATGCACGCATTACAGCAATCTGTGCTTCCGGAGCGACTCCTTGAAGTCTCTTCGTATTTGCCGCTATGATTCCCGCAACGTGCATACCGTGAGATCTTCTTGCCGCTTCAGTAATATTTTGGTTTTTGTCCGCATAGTTATATCCGAAAGGAATTTTATCATTAAAATATTTTCCTTTCGACAGACCATGCTGTTGGATTAAAGCATCCGTTGCATCAGAAGTCATGATCTTTCTTCCATCCGGTGATATTCCAGGCTTTGTAAAGATGTCATGAGTCGGGTCTCCCCCGGAGTCAATGACCGCGATCAGCTGTCCTTTTCCGTTGTATTTGTTTCCAACTCTAGGTACATTGATCATATCATTACTGGATGCATCACGAAGCCCGAATCCGCCATTTTTTTGTTCAAGAACCGGTGGCGCCGGAATTACGCGGTTTACTTCGATCGTCAAAATCTCCGGTAGCTCTGCGATTTTTTTCGCATCCGCAAAAGTCGTACGGATCGCCAAAGCATTCAGCGCTACATCATAAGTCTCTGTAACCGTATAGCTTACACTGAGTGCGTCCATCGCTTCCGTCAAATGTCTCTGTGCTTTTTTTGCATACTCCAACTGAGCAGATAGTCCATCCTCTGTACGCACCTTCGTAATATCCGGTACATTCATCGAATATTTTTCTGCCATTATTTTATCGCTGATCTCAGCAATAAATGTAATTTCATCTTTATCTTGATACTTCGTTCCCGCCTGTCTCAGTAAGTCAAGCAGTGCCGGATTTTTTCTTACTTGTGCACTTGCAGCCGCCTCATCATCGTTGATACTCAACGAAACAGTTTCAACCGCATCTTTAGGAATCTCCTTCGAAGGATTAGCAAAGCTGTATGGTGCAAAAGAAGAAAATAGTAAAGTTACTGATAAAATCGCTGATGTTATTTTGCGTTTCATCAAAATCCTCCTGTATTTTAGTAAGGTTGGTGGCAGTTTTTCTGCCACCAACGATTTTGTTAATTTTTACTTGATGTCATGATCACGTCGTATGCCCAGTGCTGCTTACCTACGTCACTGTATGCTTTTTTGCCCTTCACATTTGATGCAATATCAAATGCACGACTCATCATAGCAACCGCTTCCGCGCGAGTGATCTCTCGATCCGGTCTGAATGTGCCATCGCTATATCCGGCAATAATTCCGGCTTCGATACAAGATGCGATCGCATCAGCTGCCCAATGGTCTGCCGGTACGTCTTTGATCTTCTTATCGGATGGCGGTAATTTCTTAAGTTTAGCAAGGATATATGCATATTCTGCACGAGTGATCGCTTTATCCGGAGCGAACATTCCCTCTCCGCTCATTCGGATATATCCTAAGGATGCCATCTTGTTTACTGCTTCAGAATACCATAATCCGTCTTTTACATCTTTGAACGCTATTTTTTCTTTTGCTTCATCCTCGATCAATTCCATAAACATCGCTGAAACTTCTGCTCTGGTGATCTTATTATCCGGTCTGAATTGACGGTTTGGATATCCGCTCATATAACCTACACTCAAGATGCTTGTGATTCTTTCAAGTCGAGCCATTTCAAGAACTTCTGCAAGTTTTTGTAGACCGTCTTTTTCTTTGTTTTGATATGCTTCTAATGCCTTCTTGATCGCTTTGATCGTTTCAGGCTTGTAGTATTTCTTGCTCTTCGCTGTATCTTTGTTGTTGATGATTCGCATAGCTTTCGCTTCTAAGTCTTTTTCAGACTGTCCCGGTCCTGCTAAAGGCACAAGATTCTCAGGAATAGCGGTACCTCCGGCACCACCGCCCGGAGTACCCGGTTGTCCTCCTCCCGGTGCAGGATTGTTTCCATTCCAGTCAAATACGATATATGCCTCTTGCTCGCCCATTATTTCTGCACCTTTAACGCTGAATGAGACTAAAATTTGAGGTATTTTCTCATCTAGAGTAAAGCTGTACTCTTTTGAGTCTCCATTTATAGAAGTTGTATGACTAACATTCGGATCAAGGAATCGAATATTAGATACTTCTCCAGTGAATTTGTTTCCACCAATTTCAATTTCGATCGGTTTTAAAGCGATCGTATAAGTGTAGCGTGATCCATCTCGAACAACTTTTGCATAAGGATTCAATGCTCGATTACCCATGGATACGGTGCCGTCGGATTTTTTCTTCATCCACACGGCAACATTCATTGTTTCTTGAGTCGATCCAGAGCCTCCGGATCCTCCTCCACCCGGTGGTGTTACAGGAGGTTTTGGATCTACTACATTGCCTTGGTCATCGATACTAAAGTCGCCATTCCAATCCAAAACAAGTATCGCTTCTTGCGGTGCTGTATGACCCTGAACTTCCAGATAAGTTGTTATTCTGATATCCAGTTTTGTATCTGCTGTTGAAGTTTCGTCTTGGATCACATTTTCAAACATCTCCAATGTAAACACACCTTTTTGTCCGCTTACAGGAGTTGCTTGCATCCATTGGTCTCTTACCTTAACTTCCAATGTTTTCACTCCCGCTTTTGTCGTAGCACTTGAAAGCGCATCGACCTCAGCGTTTGTTTTCTTCATTTCAAGCTCTTTGAACTTAAATGTCATTGTGACAAGTTTGAATGGTCCGGACATTTTATCGCTTGGTTTAACAGTGATCATTTCAAGCGCTTTGCCTGCCATCGAAACTTTCTTTCCATCTTTTGTTAGGATTTGAGCCGGTATTGGTTTTCCATCCAGCGGTATATCTACATTCGGCACCTTATAATCTTTGTTCCAGTCCAGAAGAAGAACCGCTTTGTAATCTTTGTCAAAACCATTTCCTTTTGCCTTAAATTCAATCGATAATTTTGTGTCTTCATTCCAGTTTTCATCTTTTACCATCGATGCCGGCATCTTGAAAGTAAAGACTCCCTTTTCAACTTTTGTTGCTTCCGTTTTATTTGCACCCAACGTTACAGTCAGAGCATCCACTCCAGCCGTAATAGGTCCTACGGTCATATCATTGAATTGAAGTTTTACTTCGTATTCATCACCAACCGCTTTGAGCTCAACATCATGAACAAGCGCTTTGTTCGCCATTGATGGCTTATCTTCATTTTCTTTTAAGATATACGCTTT
>JAUNKR010000047.1:8953-14167 GCA_030532705.1 Peptostreptococcaceae bacterium | reverse complement strand
CCAGGATCAAACTCTTAAAATTAATGTTTGATTGGCCGGATTAACTCCGACTTTTTCTCTTTGTTATCTCTCGTTGAATTAACCGGTAAGTTTATTTTTCCTTAAACTTGGTTGTTGATTCTACTGTTTAGTTTTCAAGGTTCAATGTTCAATGAGTCTTTTGTCAAAATCTTTGATCAAAATCTTCATTTTTTCTTTTTTGTCACTGCTCTTGCGGCGACTTTTATTAGTATACTACCTTTTTCATCAAATGTCAACAACTTTTTTAATGTTTTTTTGAAAAATATTTTTGCTGTCTTGCGACAGCTTTATTAGTATAAGCGCTCCAAGCGATTTTGTCAAGAAATTTTTTCTTTTATTCTCTTCGCCTTAAGCAACTGTATTAGTATATGATTTTTTGAGATGATTGTCAACAGCTTTTTTGAATTTAAGAAAGATTATTTTTGCTTCCTTATAATTGCAGTATTTACTATTGTCAATATCATCACTCCGAATCCTGTGATCATCACTTTCATTTACATCCTGATCCCTTTAAGATCATTCTTCCAGCACGATCTTATGCATGCTTTTGATCTTATCGGATAATGACGAATTTCGCTTATCGATGCTGATGTTATCGATCATTCGTTGGATATGATTCATCGATCCCACCAATATGACGGCATTTTTGGCACGGGTAAGTGCAGTGTATAAGATATTGCGACTTTGCATCATTGGGGGCAAGCTGAGGATCGGGATCACTACCACATCAAATTCGGATCCCTGACTTTTATGCACTGTCATGGCATAGGCATGCTCGATATTATCCGCTTCATCATAGCTGTATCGACTTCTTCGCTGATCTTCCCATGTGATAAAAAACTCTTTTACTTTCGGATCGATCGAATCGATGGTCCCGATATCTCCATTGAATACTCCTTTTCCGGATTCTGTGCCGTAATATCCGATATAGTCTTTATCATAATTATTCTTGATCTGCATGATCTTATCACCAACTCTCAAATAACGCTCCTGATGACGAAACTGGATCTGATTTCCCAGCGGATTGATCTTTTCCTGAAGGGATTGGTTCAATTCAATCACACCGATACCTGATTTTTTGATCGGACTGAGGACCTGGATCTCTTTCGAGTCGATCCCGAAATATTTCGGCAAGCGCTCGGAGACAAGTTCAACGACTAATTTTTTTGCATCATTGGTGTTGCTTCTAGCCATAAAAAAGAAGTCACTGTCCCCTTTTTTGATCTCGAGGCTTTCTCCACGATTGACACGATGGGCATTGATGATGATACTGCTTTCTTTGGATTGTCGGAAGATCTCCGTCAATGTCACCGTCTTGATCATCGCACTGTCGATCAGATCCCATAGGACACGTCCGACCCCTACCGAAGGAAGCTGATCCTTGTCCCCTACAAAGATAAGTATCGTGCCCGGGCTGACTGCTTTCAGTAAAGCGCGCATCAAAAAAATATCCACCATCGAAACTTCATCTACGATGATCACATCCGCCAAGATCGGATTTTCTTCATTTCGATTGTAGAAGCTTTCTTCATCCGATCCGGTAAATCCTACTTCGAGCATTCGGTGGATGGTTTTTGCATTTATCCCTGTCGCTTCACTCATTCGCTTTGCCGCACGTCCGGTCGGTGCGCATAATTTCACTTTTTTCCCAAGGCCTTCGAAGCAATCGATAATAAAACTGATGATCGTCGTTTTTCCGGTACCCGGTCCTCCCGTGAGCACCATCACCTGATTTTGCAATGCGGCAAGAACTGCATCATACTGTTTTTGATCCAGCGTTTTTCCAATGCGAACCTCCGCCTCTTTGACCATGATCTCTGCATCTCGAGAGAGGATATCACAGTGGCTCGGTTGGCCCAAAAGACGTAGCAACATATATGCAACATCCGTTTCGCACCGATACATCGATTCCAAATAGACTCGCTTTTCTGCATTTTTATTTTCGAGGATCGCTTCTTTTTTTATACAAAGCTCGTACAACCCTTCCTCAAAACGCTCCCGATCGCAGCCTAAAAGAAGCATACTTCTATCTGCCAACTCATCAACGAGCGAGTAGGTATTCCCTTGATAACTGTATTCTTCCAAAGCATATTTTATCCCTTCGGTGATACGATGGATCGAGTTCATGTCCGCCCCAAGTTTTCTAGCGATCTCATCCGCCTTCAAAAAACCGATCCCTCGGATCTTGGATGCGATCATATAGGGATTTTCTGTGATGACACGAATGGTGTCTTCGCCAAAAGCACGATAGATCTTCATCGCGATAGAGGTCGATATGTCGTATCCCGCAAGCTTAACGACGATGCTCCTTTGCGCTGAACGTGCAAGATAGCTTGTAATGATACGATTGAATTTTTTTCTACCGATGCCCTCTATCTCCAGCAAACGTTCGGGATGATTGTCCATGATCTCAAGCGTTTTGCTTCCAAAATGATTGACGATGCGTTCAGCGAGCTTTGGTCCGATCTCATCAATCGCACCGGATGCCAGATAGTTAAAAATACTTTTGTCCGTATTTAACGTAGGCAATTCATAAGAGATCACTTCGATCTGTTGACCATAGATTGGATGAAGCTTCGGCATCCCTTTGATCAAAATATGCTCGCCTTCTTCCAGCGCAATAAAAGTACCCACAAAAGTAATTTCCTCTTCTGCGGTTCCAAGTACACCAACGGTATAGCCATTATCGTTATTTCTAAAAATGATCTCGATTACATTCCCTTCAAAAGTATTCATGCCAGCCTCCACCGCTTATTATATCACAGAACATCGCCCTTGCGTTCTATTGACTCGATAAAGCGTTTCGACTTTCAAAAAGATCTCTTTGAACTATCTGATCATTTGAGATATCATCTCATATTCCTTTGTTTGTCACCAACAATTTGACAATCACCCATTCTGCAAGCGGCTTGATCGATCTGATAATCTCAGTGCAGCCCGGTCTATTTGTTTTTTGATCGAAGAAATCGACCCACAAAAAAAGACTCCGCCAATCCGATCATTGATCGAACCGAAGGAGTCATTCTTTTTAGCTTAGTCTTCTTTTTTCTTCACGCGATAGAAATCCGCTTGTTTCAAGTACATATCTGCTTGCTGTGCATAGAACTGCAACTGGCTTTCGGATACGGAGAGTTGCTTCTGATAGTAGCCCATTTGTTTTTCGTAGAAGTCCACTTGAGTCTTCAAGAAATAGTATTGGCTTCTATAGTATTCTTCCTGCTCGTTGCAGAATATACCCATTTCCTGAGATGCGCCCGGCGCTTGCTGATCCTCGTTATCCAGTCCAAGCTCTTGTTTAGTGTACTGAGCTGTCGCGCCCATATTTTGATTCACTTGAGGGATCTTAGGAAGCTCCAGTCCATTTGCTGTCATAAAATCTACCGGATTATCAAATGTCTCGACAGGGATCGTGAATACACTTTCGACCTCAGGGTCTTGAGTGATTTCGCTGACGGCTTCTTCGATCTCAACGATCTCCTCTTTTGGAGGCTCTATAAAGCTCGGTACGCCGGATATCTTCACATAATTAGGGCTTGCAGTTCCGACCTGAGGTTCATAAGGAAGCGATTGGACCATCGGTTCTGCTGACTGAGCTTCAATGACAGCTACCGGCTCTTCGACTGTAGCCTCAGGCTCCGGTCGTACAGTGATCTCTTTCGCTTTGATTTCTGCTACTTCCATTTCTTCAACCTTGCTCTCTACTGCAATATCTTCTACAGCTTCTTTTACTTCTTCATTCACAACAGCTTCTGCAGGCTCATTGACAATTTCTTCCGATTTGATCATCCCCCCTGCAAATTTAGGCGTTCCCGGAAGACCCATAAACTTAGGCACTCCTGCGATAATTCTCGGTCCTTCGACCACCGGAACTTCCGGTGCCACGAATTTCGGTGCTCCGGACAAACTGATAAACTTCGGCATTCCGGAAGTAGACTCATTCTCCTCTTTCACCGATTTATCCTCAGTCATTTTTGCCTCTTCGATCTGTCTCTCCACCTTGATATCATCCACGACCATCTTTGATTTTTTGTTAGATAGCTTGATGCTTAGGATGATATTTTCTCCATCATTTTCAATAATATCCGCATCCGCATTTTCCAATCCGGAAATATTGATATGAAGCGGGATTGCTTGTGGCTCTTTTTTCTCTTTTGCCATATTGACTGAAAGCTTTTCTTCGCTGACAGCCGGTATAACGATTTGTTCAGGCTGCAAAATCTGCTCTCCTTTCACAAGATCCTGCTCCGTATTTTCTACAGTGACCGGATCTTCTGATTTGATTTCCTTCTCTATATCGGTTTCATTTGCCGGCGGTTTTTGATCTTCCACAGTCGGCAGATCTTCCGTTCTGAACGGACCACCAAAACGGCTCTTGAAATCGGTAATATTTCTTACATCATAATTGATCGTATGTCCAAGATAAGCGGCTTGCATTGTATCCATCGCAATAGCACGCTCATTCGCTTGCGCAAAGACATGGCTGTAATCAACGATATTTCCTCTTTGCTCTTTCTCTTCCACGCGTTGAGCTTCAAGTTTTTCAAGGGAAGCAATAAGCTCTTCGAATACGGGATCCACTTCCTCTTGTTGTGCGCTGATCTCTTCTCCGATCGCTGCAGCAGGAGTTTCTTCCGATGGTGTTCTCTCAAGATCTGATGAGGCTTGTTCGATGCTTTCCGCTATCACTTCCTCGATCTCTGCGACAGGTTCTTCTGTAGCCTCTTCCGCTACAACCTCTTCTTCGATCTCCGATGTCACTTCAACCGGCTGCTCTGTTAAAGACTCTAGCTTGATTTCCTCTGCCTGCTCCGCTATAGCTTCTTCTTCGATCTTTTCCTCCACGATCACTTCCGATACTACTTCTTGATCAGTCTCTGCCGCTGGCTCTTTGGTGTTCTGCTCTACAAAATCTTCTCTAACTTCTTGAGATCCTTCTGTCAAAGCTACAGTTTGTAATTCTTTTGCAATTTCCGCTACCGGCTGAAGTTCTGATTCGATCTGTTCTGCCATATCTTCAAAAACGAGTGTTTGTGTCAGATCTGTTTTAGCCACTGCATTTTCCTCAGACTCTGCTGTCGGCTCCTCAACGATCATCTCTTCAGCCGCTTCTACTACTTCTTCTTCTGCAACTTCCGCTACCGGCTCAGCCGACTCTTCTGCATTCGGCTCCAAGAAATCCAATTTGACTATTTC
>JAUNKR010000047.1:0-8853 GCA_030532705.1 Peptostreptococcaceae bacterium | reverse complement strand
AACTTCCTCAGACTCTGCTACCGGCTCCTCAGCGATCATCTCTTCAGCCGCTTCTGTTACTACTTCTTCTGCAACTTCCGCTACCGGTTCAACCGACTCTTCTGCATTCGGCTCCAAGAAATCCAATTTGACTATTTCAACTTCCTCAGACTCTGCTACCGGCTCCTCAGCGATCATCTCTTCAGCCGCTTCTACTACTTCTTCTGCAACTTCCGCTACCGGTTCAACCAACTCTTCTGCATTCGGCTCCAAGAAATCCAATTTGACTATTTCAACTTCAAATTCCTCAACATCAGTCATAGCTTCTTCTGAAACTACCTCTTTACCAGTTGCTTCATCTTCAATTTCTTCCGCTACAGCCTCAACCGACTCTTTCACAGTTTGAACCGTTGCCTCTTCTATAACGGTTTCTATTGTTGCTTCATCTTCCATAGTCTTTGCTTCAGATTCAATCTGTTCCGCCATATCGTCGAACACAAGCGTCTGCGATAAATCGCTTTTAGCAACAGGTACTTCTGTAGGATCAACCGACTTCTCTTCGCTGACTCTCGAAACCGCTTCCTCTTGCTCGCTCTCAAAGAAATTGATTTTGACCTCCTCTTTTCTGCGTGATGATAAAAATTCATCATCTCGCCCATCAAAAGCAGGAGCAAGGATCGATCCGATCGACATTGTCGCTTTTTCCGCCATCGGCTCTTCTATCTTCTCTTCCACTGCCTTGACCGGCTCGGAAGATTCATTTTCTTTTTTCATAGTATCCAGGAAGCTATAGTCCGTCTCGACCTCAGAAACCAATGGTTTTTCTTCGTCTTTCTTCTCCACGGATCGATCAAAGATCGTATTGAAGGATTGTTCATCAACACCCTTGCTAAACAACTCTTCCAAACTAGGTAGTCGTTCTTCATCCGATGGATACACATTGCTTTTCACCATACTCTCAGCTGCACCACTGGCATATGCAGTATTCATCGTATTTTGAGCCTTCGATTTAAGACTAGGTTGCCACTGATCTTCCATAAAAGATTCTTCCGCTCTTGCTGCTTTTTTCTCGCGTCTGCTGAAGATCAAGAATGAAAATAGGAAGGTCATAAATGGAGCCAAACCATATACGCCGTTTTCCGCCGGATCGATCTGATTTCCCTCGCGAAGATACGTAAATCCGATAAAAAAGCTCACTACCGAAATAGCAAAGCCTGCCAGCATACTGGACATCAAAAAGTTACGCCCTCTGGTGTCCGGTGACTGTCGATTGAGCACGATCGATACGATCAAGATCACTGCAAGCAATCCGATCAGCCCCATCTCGCCGATGATGAACCATGCCGGGAACAACGCAAACAAAGACGCTGCACCCACCGCCTTCACTAAAGGATTATTTTTTCTTGCCAGGCCAAAGAACCCAAGCAGGCCCAAAAGAACGACCGCAAGCGATATGTATGTTCCATACTCGATAAATTCGACCGCTTTTGCAAGATTTGAATTGACCAGCATAAAACCGGTAATAAAATTCTGGATTTTGTGTAAGATCGCTTCCATAATCTCCCCCAAATCTATTTAACTAATTATAATCTGGTGTATTCTTCATTGTATCACATATTTTTTTCAAATTCTATACATAATTCATACAAAATTAAAAATTTTTATTGAAAATCTTGATTTTTGACCGAAATTCTGCTTCCTGATTTCTCTTTTGGTTGATTTATTCCATTCAATCATATTTTTTATTCCCAATTTTTTAATGCTCACACGCTTTTTGTCAGATTTTATATATTTTTTTATACAAACAGACTATTTTGTTTGTAAATCGTCCAAAATTCCTGTATTATTAAGGGGGAGAACAAAGATTTTGACATAAATTTTTAGGAGGAATGATGGCAAGGTTTGAAAAAGATCTAACTTCAGGGAGCGTAGTAAAAAATTTGATCATTTTTGCACTGCCTTTTATGCTTTCCAACTTGATCCAATCCCTGTACAATATCGCGGACATGCTGATCGTTGGAAGATACATCGGGAAGATCGGGATATCCGGTGTGAGTATCGGCGGTCAGATCACTTTTATCATGACCAATGTTGCCATATCCATCTGTACAGCCGGGACCATCATCGTTGCACAATACATCGGAGCAAAAGATCGACACAATGCCAACAAAACGATCGCCACATTACTGACCTTCCTGATTGGGATGGCAATTATCGCAACGATCCTGATGCTGATCTTTGACGATGCCGTCCTTCATCTGATCCAGACTCCGACAGAGTCCTACGATTACGCAAAAGAATATCTCGGGATCACCATAATGGGTGTGATCTTTATTTTTGGTTACAACGCGCTCAGCGGGATCATGCGTGGACTTGGTGACTCCAAAACGCCGCTTTATCTCGTTGCAGGAGCCTGTGTCATCAACATCGGACTGGATATCCTTTTTGTCGGCGTACTCGATATGTCGGTAAAAGGTGCCGCGATCGCAACGATCATCTCGCAAGCATTCAGTATGATCATGTGCATCCTTTTTCTCGTTCGAAGCGACTTTATGTTCGACTTTAGGCTCTCGTCTTTTCGAATTCATTCCGACAAATTAAAGCTGATCATGAAGACCGGACTGCCGATCATCATACAAAATGTAGCGACCAACTTTTCCTTCCTCGCGATGACAGGGCTTGCAAACAGTCTCGGCGTGACCGCATCGGCAGGGCTTGGGATCGTGGCGAGATACAATGGATTTGCGATGCTTCCTTCCATGGCGATGGGTGCATCCGTTTCAGCGATGGCGGCACAAAACATCGGTGCCGAGAGGATCGATCGAGCAAAACACACCATGATATCCGGTGTATGGATCTCCTATCTGGTATCCTTGCCGATATTCTTTATGACGGAACCCGCATCGGCCACCTTCATCTCATTTTTTGATAAAGACGCCGATCTTATCCGATCCGGTGTGGATTATCTGAGCTATTTTAAGTATGACTACATCATCGTCCCGTTGCTTTTCTCTGTTAATGGACTGATCACCGGTTCGGGACATACGATATTTTCATCGGCCGTCGGGATCGCCTCATCGCTTATCATACGCGTTCCGCTTGCATTCGTGCTCGTTCATGTTCTTGATCTGAACCTTGCAGGCATCGGACTTTCTGCACCGATCGCGACCGGACTGGCGGCTATCGTTGCAGTCCTGTACTATTTCTCAAACCGTTGGCAAAGACCGGTATTAAAAAAATCTGTCATTCCGACCACCAAATGATCGAATGAACGATACTATAAAAAGGAGTAAACTATGTTTTTTTGGAATCGACCTAAAATCGAAAAACTGTCCGCGAAGGAATTAAAAACCATGCTGGATAATAAGGAAAAATTCACTTTGATCGACGTGCGCACACCACAAGAATTTGCCGCGGGACATCTCCCAAAAGCAAAAAACATCCCGCTCCAGACATTTGAGAGCAAACTAAAGTCCGTCGTTCCCGAGCTTGATGAACCCGTTGTGCTTTACTGCCACAGCGGATCAAGAAGCAACACCGCCGCAAGATTTATGATGTCCCTCGGATATACCAATGTCAAAACATTCCCCGGCATCATCCAGTGGAGCTATGATCTAAAAAAATAGTTTTTCATTGATAAAAATTCAACCGAAAAACTTTCTTCAAACTGCGACTCTCTCATCGACAGCTGTTTTTGATGAGAATTTTTCATATTCTAAGATTTGGAGCCTGTTGAGCGAATACGATTTGTCGGGATCAAACAGCGATCTCTAAACGAAGTCCGGAGAGGAGGAGCTATGCAAAACCAACCAACACCAAGCAGATTTGCTGTTATTTCAGCCTTGATAATGGTCTATATATTCTGGGGCGGGACCTATCTGGGCATCAAACTTGCGACCGTGACCATCCCGCCATTTATGATGGCAGGTACAAGATTTTTGGGTGCCGGCGCTTTGATGTTTGTGTATGCAAAATCGGTCGGTGTTCCAAACCCGACCAAACAAAATATACTAGCCGCATTTTTGGTCTCCTTCCTATTGCTTCTTCTCGGAAACGGTAGCGTGACCTATGCTTCACGTTTTGTACCGTCCAATATTTCGGCGATCATCGTTGCGACCGTACCGATGTGGCTCATCGTTTTGAACTGGCTCTTTATCACCAAAAAACCGCCTTCCATCGGTGTGATCCTCGGAATATTGATCGGCTTGATCGGCATCGGCATTTTGGTATTTGGGGCAAGCACGGGAACCGATAAACTGATCGAACCTTTCGGTGTAGGGATGTTGCTTTTTGCAACGATCGCTTGGGCGATCGGCTCCTTATATTCCAAATTTGCGAAGCTCCCTGAAAATACGATCCTATCCATCGCATTGCAGATGCTTTGTGCCAGTATCCAATTTTATATCGTTTCTTTACTGCTTGGTGAATACAAAGATTTTGTGCTCTCCGAAGTAACTCTGTCCTCGATCTTGGGTCTCTTTTATCTCATCTTCCTCGGCTCGATCGTAGGATACTCCGCTTATATCTGGCTGATCAAAAATGTCGAACCCGCACTCGTTTCGACCTACGCCTTCGTCAATCCGGTCGTTGCCGTATTCGCCGGCTGGGCGATCTTGGGCGAAACATTGTCCAGTAGTGCGCTCCTGGGCTCTGTGATCATCGTTTTTGCGGTCCTACTCATTACGATCTCACAGGCAAAAAATTCAGGCCCCAAGCCTATATCCAAAACTAAAAAGGATCTCCTATCCTAAAAACATAAAGAAAAACTACAAAACCGTCGATCCGGAAATATCTGAGGCAATATTACCGGATCATAGATCCGGATCCTTCAAAAAAACGAAAACAAAATCGGAAAGGATCTATCCATCCATAACCCTCTTTGAAGATCGCAAAAGGAGCGTGCTGATGACCAAAAGATCATTAGACACACTCCTTTTATTTTTCCTTCTATTTACATTTAATACAAGACCGCCATCGTCGATCCCAACAGCACAAATCCGGCGATCCCGATAAAGATCCAGATCTCCTTTGTGCTCAAAATATTTTTTCCTACCTTTATATTCGCAAGCTGATCTCTCCAACTCACATTTTTATTCGACTTGCTTTTCGGTTTGTACGGTACATAATGTGCTCCCTCCAGCACATAAAACACGGGATACTCATATAGTGACCGTCGCATCAAGCTCCAGAGGATGATCTCGATCGGAATGGCAAGACACATCCATGCCGCACTATAAACGAATTTTTCCGTTGGGATCCTCTGCCCCTGAGCGAAAGTGATCCCTGTTGCCAAAAGGATCGGCAATGTGATCACGACGATCGCCTGCACAAGCCAAAGAAACATCCTTTGGATCGGCATCACGCGTATCTTCACCGGCCTAAAGATCCCATCGATCCTTTCAAAAAAGACAGGCTCAACGACCGACATTTTGTCTTTATCCACATCTTTTCGATCGATGATCAGCGACTTTCCTTCACGCCGCGCGCTGCTCTGCTGCCCCCTAAAAATGATCCGTTTGACCACGCTCTCCTGTCGATCCGAATAGATCACCGCCAGCAAGATCCCGCTCAAAATGCTTCCGATCCCTGTGAGATGAAGACTCTCAAACCCCCATTGCAACAAAGCGGCAAGAAACAGCACCATAAGGATCGGCTCGATCACCCATGACATCTTATACGATCTCTTTTCACTTGAACAAGCCACTCGCCCCGTCTGCCCATTGACCGCAAGCATCAATCCGTTCGTCTTCAAAATATATGCCGGCAAAAGCGCCGGAACGGTCGATAATCTTGATACGCTCGCCGAAGAAGTGATCCCGTCACTATGCAGCCCCTTACACAAAGGGACATAGCAATCCTCTTCAACTTCTTCGCGGATCCTTCGCTCCAGCTCCACCTCCGAAATATCCTGCAACTTTGCCTTCTGCCCCGCCAAATACTCCAGACGGATCGGCTCCAGCTTGGACCAATCATACGGCTCCATCGCATCCATCACCAGATTATCGAGCTGCTTGGATGCGTTGACGCATTTTGACAATACATAACCTTCCGCATAATATTGCCGCTCGGTCCCTGACCGACTGACCGAAAGACTGACCGGCCCTCGCACCATTTGATATGGAAGATAATACCCTCGAAGCTTGCCCAGGTTCGAAAGCATGATCTTTGCTTCCTTCTTGCCCGAGTTTTCCTTCGCCCAGCTTTTGACCCGGCCCTTCGCCTCTTCCAAAGTGATATAAAAAGGAATGATGCTCTCCGGAAAATGATCTGTCTGTATCAGCTCCCGCCCGACGACCTTCGATCCGCAAAAATCACATTGATAGATCACCGACTCCTTATTCTCCGCGATCTTTGCCCCACAACGAGAGCACTCATACAGCACCTTTTCCGCCCCTTCCATCTCACGTTGTAAGTTTTCTCGAGCCTCCTGCCGAAGCTGGTGCAAAGCACGCATCGACTCCTCCTGTGTTGTCGCCGTATCGCAGGATAAACATCGGTAATTTTGCTTGATGATATCAAAATCCGCCGGTGCCCCACAATTCTTGCAGTATATATTCAACAATCCACCTTCCATAAAACCTCCCGATCCCTCTGATCCCTATGCTAAGGATATTTTGTCATTTCATCTTTCTACAGGAAAGATCACCCCAAAGTTATTTTAGCATAATCCCAAGGCTTTTGATATGGTCCAAAAGTACCATTTTATGAAGTATTGATATCGAATTTTATACTATTTCGCAAAATCGGGAGGCAGATCTGCCCGTATCCATATTCGAGATCTCTCCAAACCGAAAAACTCCCCGACCTTGTAAAGATCGAGGAGCTAACCATACATTTCAATGGCATCCGGCGGATGAGCGCTGTAAATTCGTACTTATTATATTGTCCCAAGACTCGACTCCACCATCGATCAGCGGGAGGATATTTGAATATCCTCTGTCTTAAGTTCTCCGTCTTCCACAAGATCGATCCCTGTCAGGCGCGGTATCAGCAGATTGACTACAGCTCCAACGATCGCAGAGCCGATCAGTACCGCATCCGGTCGGATCGGGTAGTCATACAACAATCCGAAGAACAGGATCCCGAGCGGCATCAACACACATGCTCCGGTATTCATGAGGTTGGATACACGGCCCTGCATATTTGCAGGGACCGCCTTGATCTGCCAGACCCTCATCGGTATATTGATGAAGCTGATCAAGGAAGCAATGCTCAGAGCACTCACCACCATCATCGCGACATTTGCATAATGCGGTAATTTCAGGAAGATCACAAAACCGATCATAAAGACCACCATCTGACAAGGGAAGATCAGCACCCAGGTCATATACAAAGGATTTTTGAACTCTTTTTTGTTCGCAAGCAGAAGACTGGCTCCGAGCATCCCGATCGCAAAAGCAAACTGGCTCGCGCCATACTCGATATCGCTGAAATCAAACACATTGATCTGAACGAATGCAAAGCCCACATTGAATCCGGAAAAGATCAGATTGGTCACCATCGCATAGGCTACTATAAAACGGATCGCTTTATTTTCACGGATAAAGACAAGGCCTTCTTTGAACAAGGCCAACATCCCTTCGTTCTCCTCGGCCTCTTTCTCCGGATTAGGCTTCTCCTGTTTGAACAGATAGAAATCAAGCCCCAATACGAGAATCAATGTGATGATCTCCGAGAAGATCTCGACTCCAACAAACCACTCAAAGCTCAGCGTCTTATAAAAAATAGCTCCCAGGATCGGCGATCCCATCATCGCGATCGTCTGCACGATACTTTTTGTCGATAGCAGCGGTTGGACCTGATCCTCAGGCACCATTTCGATCACTGCGGCACCATAAGTGGTCGTCAAAAACAGATCGGTGATCCTCAGGATCGTCAGCAGGATATAGATCAATGCCAATTTCGGCAAGATGGCAAAATGATTGGCTGCCAAAAACAGAGCGATCGCCACGATACTGCTCAGCTGTGCTATGATCACGATCTTCTTACGATCAAACTTATCGACGACACTTCCGGTGATCGGTAGTAACAGGAATGAGACCACCGGTCCAATGATCTGTGAAAAACCGAAGTTGGATGCGGAGCCCGTTTCTCTTAGGATCATCAAGCCGATCCCGAAGGTAAAGATCCCGCTCCCAAGGAGTCCGGTCAAATGACTGAGGACGATCCTCTTCTTTTGTTTTACTGCTTTTTGAAGTAATAGATCTGTATTTTCCATAATCCCTCCATTATGTAGCCCATCCGATCGCTTCCTTTCCAAGCCGGATGGATCAATCCTTACTCGATCCCAACGTAGACATGGACATCGTCCTTCTCCTGATAGACATCGACGATCGTTCCCGTCTCATTGTTTTTCAAAAACTCTTCCACGACCTTCATATTGACTTCTTTCAGATACTCCATATCTTTCGCATTGTCCGAGACATAGGTCACAAAATCATCCCCTTCCATAAACTGAAATGACTCCCCTTCCTTGCCGGACACCTTCGCGACCTTAAAACCCGCTTTCAAAAACGGGATCGCCATCGATAAAGGAAGCGATATGCTGGTCGTCACCTTCCCTTTTGTCGTGACCCGCACCACAAATCGACGAGTATCCACTCCGTTGAGTATAGATTTTACCCCGAGATTCGAGACAAATTTCATCGCTTGAGCGATGTGATTCTTTTTACTGCCTTTGGATCCGATCTTTATCGATTTTTTTCCTCCTCGAGTCACGATCTCCAAATTCCCATCCCCCGCTACGATCTTTTTGCCGTTTGCAAGGATATGGATGCCGTCACTGGAGATATGGATCTTCTTGCCTTTTCCTGAATTGATCACGAGATCCTCGTCTTCGTCATCCTTATCCTCGTCATCGTCTTCTTCATCTTC
>JAUNKR010000046.1 GCA_030532705.1 Peptostreptococcaceae bacterium | reverse complement strand
CTCTATCGAAGACAAGTTTAATGCTTGGAATTTCTTTTAGAGTAAGAGTTGAGGATATATTTGGTGGATGAAGTTAAACATCGCCTTTATGAATTCCGGAACTGGGACTGGGACGGGTAAAAAAATCTAAAAATGAGCTTAAACTGAACGAATTTCCCGGCATACAACAAACGAAAGGCCGTTATTTCGAATGGCTTTGAATGTAGTGAATAGTAGCACAAGAAGAACAGTATAAAAACTTGAGGTCGCAATTTGAGATCTCAAGTGAAGACAATTTCCATGGAGGCATATGAAATTTGGAGGTGCCAAAATGTCACCTCAAATGATAAAGCATTCGTGAGATCATTGAAACTGAAAATAACTAGGTTTACAAGTGCAAGAACAATTGCTTAATTAGCGTTCCAATGTTATAATAACAAAAACATGAGGAGGTGTTTTCAATGGTTAGGTATCGTTTTCCTTCTAATCGATAGAAGGGAAATATATTCAGATCCTTCTATCGCAGCGTTATAAAATGCAATAGGAGGTTAACATGAAACAATATCAAAAGAAAAATCGTTCTTATTTTATTGGAGCGTTGGTTTTTATTTTCATCAGTACCGTATTTGCGGTAGTTTTACAGTTCTTTAAAGGGGATGTCCTTGACTATGCCATCGCCGGGGAAGTGGCCGCTACGGCAAAGTATGCTGTTCTCCTGATCGCTTTTATCTTCGGAGAGGTGTTATTCTACTTCGGATATAAGCAATTTAGTGCCAGATTTGTAGTTGGTTGCACGAAGCTGTTAAAACGAGATATCTTTGAGAGCACCATCGGACGCAGTTTTGTGGAATATAAGCGTCTCCCTCAAGGAGAATACATTGCCAAATACATGAATGTAGCAGATGCGATCAAGGCACGCCACTTTAAGATGCTTCCGATGTTTTGGGAGATCTTTTTCAGGATCATTTTTGTAAGCATTGCACTTTTTGTATTGGATTGGCGCATCGCGCTGATCACGATCTGTCTTCTGACGACGCCTCTTTATGTTCCGAAGGTGATAGAGAAGCGTTTGCAAAAAGCTCAAACGGATTATATAAAAGCGGTCGAGACGAATCTTGCAAAGGTCAATGATTGGCTGAGCGGGTTTGAGATCATCAAGAACTTTTCCATCGAAAAGAAGATCCTATCCAAATTTGATGAGGCAAATGATCTGACGATGGAGAAGCAGCTTCACGATACTATTTTAGGAGCTGTTTCACAACTCATCACAACGCTGATCTCATATCTATCATATTTTGTGGTACTGGTGTTTGCAACATGGCTTGTTTTGAAAGGAGAATTCTCTGCGGGTGATTTCTTTGTAGCGATCGGTATGATCGACCAGCTTTCCTATCCGCTGATCTCTCTTGCGGAGATCATTCGACAGCTTGTGGCAATAAAGCCATCCTGTAGGACAATGGAGCAATTTATCAAAGAAGGAAGTAAAACAAGTAACGGGAAAATCTTGACTTCATTAACAGATGGGGTCAGCTATCAAAACGTCACATTTGCATATCCGGATCAGAAACCGATTCTAAAGAATTTCAGTTTCGAGGCGAAAAAGGGAAAAAGGTATCTGATCAAGGGTCCGAGCGGATGTGGGAAAACAACAGCTGTCAATTTGCTTCTTCGTTATTATAACATCAATGAGGGAAGCATCGAGATTGATGGGGTATCGCTTTCTGAGTATGGCAACACTTATGACTGCATGACAGTTGTTCGACAGGAGGCTGTGCTGTTCCAAGATACATTGCGGAATAATCTCACAATGTATAGGGATATTCCGGATGACAAACTCATAAATATACTGAATAGGTTGGAACTTAGTAAATTTGCCAACGATCGAGCTCTTGATGAGGAAATCGCTGAAAATGGGACGAATCTATCCGGAGGTGAGAAAAAACGTATCTGCTTAGCTCGTGCACTGCTGAGAGATACGGATGTGCTGATCCTTGATGAACCGTTGGCAAATCTTGATGAAGCTACCGCCCGCAAAATTGAAGATCTGCTTCTTTCCATTACAGGGAAGCTGATGCTTGTTGTATCACATCAATTCACCGAAGAAAAGCTAAAGCAATTTGATGGAGTAGTAAATCTAAACAACATGTAATGACTGAGCGACACTCTCTCCTGTTATTTTGACCGGTAACAAGGGAGAGTTCTTTTATAAGGGATCAATACTGCTTCAGTCTATGAATTTCAGAGGTATGGTTGATTCATCATCTTATGATTTGATGGCGCTGGCGTTCTTAAAAGTCATACGGATATCGTCCTTCTCGTGGACCGTGATGATCCGGTCGGCTTCATGGGAATCGACCTTGTTGGAAAAGATGCTGGCCAAGCCCAAGCTGTTCTGGTACTTATTGCGAGTCACTATCAGAGTTTGTATCCTACCCAAAGAGAATGAGCATATTTCGGTGGAAGAAAGCCTATGTAAAAGGAATCTCAGGAGGAGTTGAACAGGCATTTGACCGTTAGAACCGGGACTGGAACAGGTAAAATGATATAAAATGAGCCGAATCTAGATGATTTTCCCAGTACTCGAAGAACGAAAAGTATTCAAATTGAAGAATTTGAGATATAATGAACTGTAGAACAAAAAGAATGGGAGCGAGAGGCAACACGATTCTGGCTGACAACCTTTGAAAACACAACGGTTTATCTATTTGAGGGATCAAAAACTCTTGAGTGATACCATTGATACTAAACCGCACCAAAAGTTGGTTTGAAAGGGAGTTGTTGAATTTAGGTGAATTGTTTAAAGCCTGCCATCATTTTGCTGGGAGGCTTTTGTGGAAAATAGAGAATGGTAATTTGGAATTTGGGGAGGGGACCAAAGATGCTGTTTGATCTTGTTTTTTTGTTGGTATTGGGCCTGCTGATTATTGTTATAGGTCTTTTGATATGGAAAAAAGAGAAGATCGATCTTATACATAGCTATCATTATCAAAAAGTTGCTGAAACGGATAAAAGAGCATATACATCGCTTATGGGAAAAGGAACGATCATCATCGGCACTGGAATGATTATTGCAGGTGCAATCGACTTTTTTACACGGTCAGGATGGGGCTGGATAGTATTTGGAATCTGTTCCATAACGGGATTGAGCTTCTTTATTTATGCAGGAAAGAAGTACAATCGCTGACCGATACCGGTTTATCGGGATAGGTGAATTGGAATTTGTAAGGAGGAAAAATGAGCGTTAAAATCAGAAGTGCAGGCATTAAAGATTATGAGTCCGTGTTACGGATCATGAATCAAATACAAAAAATGCATATCAATTGGCGACCTGATATTTATAAAGAAAATTGTAATATTATTTCAAGAGAAGTATTCCAAACAATTGTGGCAGGTGATAACTTTTTTGTTGCTGAAATAGATGGATCTATAGTTGGCATTATGGAAGTAATAAAACGCCATATTGAAACTCCTGCACATATAACAAGAAATGTTTTGTTTATTGATTCTTTGGCAGTAGACGAAAACTATCGAGGGCAAGGAATCGGACATATGTTTCTTGAAAAAGTAAAAGAGATGAAAGAGCAACTCCATTTTGATGGAATTGAATTACAGGTAAATGCAAAAAATAAAGTTGCTTATGAAATGTATCTAAAATATGGATTTACTGAAAAGTCCATCAATATGGAATTGCTATAACCTCCCAGTCTATTGGGATAGGTGAATTAGAATCTATAGAGAAAATAAGTATGATGGACTATACTATAATAAATAAAAAGACATTCTACATAACAAGTATGGGGATCGCTTTAATGGCGTTATTATCTTTAACAAAGATGATCCCGGAACTTCCGTAGCAGGGTTTTCTGTTCCGATAGGGATCCTATTTTTCTTTGTTGTCGATAACCTGGAAAAAAAATCACAAATAGAGTCAGGATTACGATTAAAAATTTTTTGATGATATGAAAAAACAATGGGTAATTCCTTTAGTATTACTCCCGGTAGCAACTGCTATAGCATCAGTGCTTATTGGAGACATCGTATTTAAGGGGATGTACACTACTCATATTATCGGAAGATCGGAGACCCTGTTATCCTATGACAAAATACCGCTTCTTACGATCTAAATAGTTATTGCAGCATTAGCAGAGGAGATCGCATGGCGTGGATTTTTCCTTGGTAAGTCAATGAGATTTTTTCCATTTTGGGTCTGTGCATTTATCTCAGCTTTATTGTTTGCAATAGCCCATATTGTGATCGGAAATTTTGGACTCGTATTCTACGATATTTTTACGATTTTTATTAACAGAATGATCTAGGTAGATTGTAAAATGAAATTGAAAACTTACCAAAATAACAAAATGGAAATAATACAGGTTCTTAAAAGAGTATCAGGGGATCCAAAAGATTTGATGAGGCTTCCAAACTTTTTAAAAAGGAGATCATAATCAAACTGATCGGTTTGATATTTTGTATACTTTAGATTAGTGCTGAGAATGTTCGGGAAATCTGCAAAAGGGATCATCATCGGTTTTGGCAGTCCTGTTCGAGGAACAAAAGGGATGTCTGCTTATCCATATCTTGTAAAATTCGATTATAATGACCAGTCATATATTGCCAAAAGCCTGAAGAGTGCTTCGGGAAGCAGTAATGCAGTATTTTTGGAAAGAAACCTTGATCGAAAGGTGACCGTGTTTTTCAAACCGCAAGATCCTAAAATCGTTACGATCGCAGTGTTTAAAGAAATATATTCTCAGTTTGGGGATGCTCTTGCTGGGATCGCTTGCGATAAGTTTTTGAATGATCCCTTGTATCTTGCATGAAATTAGGAGATAGTATTTTGTTAAAGTAGACGAAGCATATTCTCAGCTGTGATATATCGAAAAATCATATTAGAGTGATGTGATGCCTCTAAAGTAAGATTTGCGAATA
This sequence comes from Peptostreptococcaceae bacterium, assembly GCA_030532705.1. Classification (GTDB taxonomy): domain Bacteria; phylum Bacillota; class Clostridia; order Peptostreptococcales; family Filifactoraceae; genus JAUNKE01. Next base: position 9,354 of record JAUNKR010000046.1, on the reverse strand, counting down.
AGCAAAAGGTACTTTAGAGGTATTTTTGTATCTGTTTTATCAGAATCGGCTTTTAGTATTCGAGGTATTGATGTTGACGGTATTGATCCGCAGGCGAGCTTTTGTGTTGCTTGTCTGATCTTGTGAAGAGATCTTGTGGCAAAACAATGACAACTGAACGGGATAAAATTGTCTATTCGGACTATTGGATTTCAAATGACAATGGTATACTTTACTGTAGAAGTGATACCTCGTGATCCTGAAACCATCGCCTATCTTATTGTAAATATTGAGTTTTAGATTCGTAAGCTGGCATCTATTTTCTTTTTTAGTTTAAGTACTGCTTGAGACAGACAGAAAACAAGAACAAAGGTCACGAGGGAGCTGTTTGAATGGCGAAAGGGGAGAGTCTCAAAGCTTTATTGTTAGTTGCTGTGAATTTCCGGATGTTTGAAAAGAGTGTTGGTAGTTAAAAATGAAGATGTTATGTGAGCTATACAAAGGTAAATCGGTGGAGATGTTGTTGCGATAAAGAGATCGAAGCAGAAATAAGCAGAGAAGTTGTTGTAAAAGCAAAATCAAAATCAAAGAGGAGGTGACGGATGAAAAAGGGTGAAAGGGTGTGGGATTCTTTTCCGAGCTCAAAACAAATGGGTGATTTTCGTTTGTTGGCAAAAACGGAAGACATGATCATCCTTCGTGTCGAAAACGAGACCGGTGAAGGCGACATGATCATTTATCAGGTTTTTGACGGGGTGTATCTTATGTACAATGACTTTCACATGGAGTATTATGATTCTTTATTTCAAGCGGCAAAGACGATCTTGGCAGTGGATTTTTGTCGCGAGGGAAGTCTTGTGATGGAATGCGACAATGGTTTTTGCCAGATAAAAAAGCCCGGAAATATCTGTATTGATTCCAGAGTTCATCATAAGGGAGTTGTAAAATTTCCAACCAAACATTTTCATGGGATAACGATCGGATTTGAAAGTGAGTTGGCTACAAAAGCGCTCTCGGGCGATGTGCCGGCGATTCCGGTTGACTTGGAAATGATTCGGAGTAAATTTTGCGGCACAGACGGTTATTTCATGATCCAAGAAGAAGACACGTTGAAACGCTTGTTTATGGAGCTTTATCAAGTGCCGGATAAAGCAAAGCAGCTATACTTCAGAGCTAAGATTTTGGAGTTGTTGGTCTGTCTTTCCGTCTTGGAACCCGGTAGCCTGACCGGAGAAAAACCGTATTTCTACAAAGAGCAAGTGGAAAAAGTACATGCTGCCGCAAAACGAATGATGGAAAACCTAAAAGACGACCATCGGATTGAAGATCTGGCGAAGCAATACGATATATCGCAGACCGCATTTAAAGAATGTTTCAAAAGTATTTACAGAAAACCGGTTTTTGCGTGGCTTACGGAGCAGAGAATGCAGAGAGCAAGTGAGCTTCTGACTTTGAATCCGGAAATGAGTATCGGAGATATTGCATTTGAAGTCGGATATGAGAGCGGGGGAAAGTTTGCTGCGGCATTCAAAAGAATTTATGGGATGTCTCCAAAACAATATCGGAGCAGCACGCGTTAGATGAGGAGGAGTTGAAATGAAAGAAGAAAAAGAAGAACAAATGAAGAGAAAATCTTTGATGCAGTGGATATTGCAATTTGCAAGCAGCGATCGAACTCGATATGTGAAGTCGATGGTCTTTGCGCTGTGTGGAGTAATTTGTAGGATGATGCCATACTATCTTACGGCGAGAATAGTGCAACTGTTTTTACAGGGAGAAAAAATTTTTTCGGCATATTTCCCGTTGTTTATCGGAACGGCATTGTTTTGGACATTAGGAATTATCTTTCATTCCGTTTCTACAAGCAATTCCCACGAGGCGACTTTTGCGCTTTTGGCAAATGTCAGAAAACAAATATGCGCGAAGCTTCTAAGAGTCCCTTTGGGCGATGTGATCACCATTCCTTCCGGTGAACTGAAAAATATCATCGTGGAGCGAGTGGATTCCATTGAAACCACATTGGCTCATATCGTTCCTGAGTTTACCGCAAATATCACCGCGCCGATTCTGATGTTCATTTATTTACTTACGATCAATTGGAAACTGGCACTCGCTTCCCTGATTACATTGCCGCTTGGAATTTTCTTGATGTCGCTGATGATGAAGGATCAGGAAAAATGGTGGAAGGATTGCATACAAAAGACGAAGATCCTTAATGATACGGCAGTGGAATATATCAATGGGATTGAAGTGATCAAGGTGTTTGGGAAAACGGACAGTTCCTATGAAAAGTTTGAAAAAGCGGCAAAAGATGGAGCGAATGCCTATATCGATTGGATGCGAGCTTCGATCTTTTATTTTTCGAGCGGCCTGGCAATCGTTCCGGCAACGCTTTTGGCGGTTTTACCGATTGGCGGCTTCATGTATTTGCACGGCAATATTGAGGCGAGCGATCTGATAATGGTCATCATTCTTTCGATGGGCTTAATTACGCCATTGATAACCGTGATGGCATACAACGACGATATTGCAAGAGCGACCGTTATCTTCGAGGAGGTCGGTAGCCTTTTGGAGATGAGAGAGATGCACCGACCCGAGAGCACAAACGATATGCCGCAAGGTCATTCGTTAGAACTTTGTAATGTGCATTTCGGATATCAAAAAGACAAAGAGATTCTTCATGGAGTAGATATGACGATAGTTCCCGGAACCGTCAATGCTTTTGTGGGTCCATCCGGCGGAGGAAAGACGACGATAGCCAGATTGATCGCATCTTTATGGGATGTCGATGAGGGCTCCATCTCGATGGGGGGCGTAGATGTTAAGAAAATCGCGCTTTCGGATCATAATGAAAAAATCGCCTATGTTTCTCAGGATAATTACCTTTTTAATACGAGCGTTCTCGAAAATATCCGAATGGGCAGGAAGGGAGCGACGGATGCGGAAGTAATAGAAACTGCAAAACGATGTGGTTGTCATGATTTCATAATCGGACTTGAAAAAGGATACGATACCATTGTAGGTGATGCGGGAGGTCATCTTTCGGGTGGAGAAAGACAGCGAATCTCAATCGCGAGAGCTATGTTAAAGGATGCACCCGTCATTATCTTGGACGAAGCGACAGCATATACGGATCCTGAGAATGAAGCGATTATCCAGCGTTCCATTGCAAGCATGATTGATGGAAAAACCTTGATCGTAATTGCACACAGACTTTCTACGATTACCGATGCCGATCGGATTTTTGTGATCAAAAACGGAAAGGTGGATTCGCAAGGGACACATGAAGAGTTACTTTCGATGAACGGACTTTACAAAAAAATGTGGGAAGCGCATATGGCAGTGAAGGATAGCGATTTATCCGAGATAACGGCATAGGGAGGTGACGAAATGATCAGTATACTAAATAAATTTTTTGAATTTTCCGGTCCTCAGAATAAGCGGAAATTCTATTTTTCAATTGTGCTTGGCATTATCAGCGCGTTTTGTCATGCGATCAAGATTCCCGCGATCTACATCATCGTTCGAGGGGTAGTAGAACAAAATCTGCAAAGCTCAGATGTATGGGCAGGAACAGTCATTCTCTTGGGAGGGCTTTTGCTTCAGATTGCCGTATCTGCAAAGTCTCAAATGTTGCAGACCGAAGCGGGATATGATACAGGTTGCCAAAAAAGAATTGAAATTGCAAGTCACTTGAGATATCTTCCAATGGGATATTTCAACTCCAAATCGCTCGGATATATTACATCCGTTACGACCAATACGATGGAAAATCTTTGTGATGTTGCAACCAGAGTGGTTATGATAACGACCAAAGGAATTTTAGAGACCTTGCTCATCACGATAATGCTTCTTTTTTTCGAATGGCGAATCGGGCTTGTGGCAGTCTTCGGCATAGGAATTTCTCTCATAATCAATCTTTATATGCAAAAGAATGCAGAAAAAGTTTCTCCTAAAAAACTTGCTGCGGATACCTCTTTGATCGAACAGGTATTGGAATACATCCAAGGAATCACTGAGGCAAAAAGCTACAATATGACAATGGAGAACAATCAGAAGTTGGAGAAGTCCATTGATGAAGCGTCAAAAGTTTGTATTGACATGGAGAAAACTTTTATTCCGATCATGGGACTGCAGAGCTGGGGTTTGAAGATGGTCTCTATTTTGATGTGTATGTTATCACTTTATCTCGGTCTGAATGGACAGATTGATATGCCGACTACGATCGTCATGCTGATCTCATCCTATATGGTTTTTGCTGCGCTGGAGGCTGCGGGGAATTATTCTTCACTTCTTCGCGTGGTGGATCTTTCGGTTGAGCGAGCCAATGAAATTTTGTCCATCTCAGAGATGGACATTCGAGGAGAAAACATTGTGCCGCAAAGTCGAGATATTGCGATGCAAAACGTTGATTTTTCCTATCAGGACAAAAAAGTCGTGGATCAAGTGAGTTTGATGATCCCGGAAAAAACAACGGCGGCATTTGTCGGGCCGTCAGGTGGTGGGAAGACAACCATTTGCCATCTTCTCGCGAGATTTTGGGATGTGGATTCCGGAAAGGTCACCTTTGACGGGAAAGACGTAAGGGAATATGACATGGATTCGTTGATGCAGAATTTTAGCTTCGTATTTCAAAATGTGTACCTTTTTCATGATACGATTGCCAATAACATTCGCTTCGGACAGCCGGATATGCCGATGGAAAAAGTGATGGAAGCAGCGAAAAAAGCGCGCTGTCATGAGTTTATCTCTGCACTCCCAAGTGGATACGATACGGTAATCGGAGAAGGCGGTGCAACACTCTCCGGTGGCGAAAAACAGCGAATTTCGATTGCTCGTGCGATGACAAAGGATGCGCCCGTTATCATTTTGGACGAAGCAACTGCCAATATTGACCCTGAAAACGAGAATGAGCTCATGCAGGCAATCACCGAGTTGACCAAGGAAAAAACGGTAATTATGATTGCACATCGCTTAAAGACCGTGCAATCGGTCGACCAGATCATAGTTATTGACAGCGGTAAGGTCGTGCAAAAAGGTCGACATGAAGAGTTGATGAAAGAAGACGGCCTTTACAAAAAGTTTGTCGAAGAACGCAAAAAAGCGGCAAGTTGGAAATTAGGAAATAAATCGTAATGACCGATTAAATCGTTCGAAAGTAGAGGATAACATAAAAGGATCCGTTACAATGTACCATCTTCCGATTGTTAGGTGAGATTTTGGGGTCGCAACAAGATCCACGATGCCTTTTGATTCTGTTACAAACATAAAAAACGGATCTTGATGAATAATGAAAATATAGACTTTGTGAATGTGTTTCTTGAAAATACAGAGGTCGAATTGTTAATGACAACAGCTAAAGATTTTAATCAATCTAAAATGTTGCTTCTCCGATATGCAAAAGATAGAATGTGGTAAGGGGAATTGCTATAATTATAAGAAAAGCCTTCTGCCGTTGTGGCGGGAGGTTTTTAAATGGGTAAAAATGAATAGAGGTTTTATTATTTATGATGTAGGGCACATGGGGAACCACTTGAGATCGTTAATAGAAGACACTTGATCCGCCGGAGATCGTTCGTGCAAGGGTGATCGTATTCAAAAGGATGCAGGACTAGATGAGTTATGTTAAGATGAAAAGCAACAGGTTTAAAACAAAATTATAGTGACTATCAAATCAAATGGGTTTTTGTTCAGGATCTTATCGAACATCATTTAATGCGATGCCATTTATCAAATGGGGAGTTTCAAAATATTTGCCGGGGAGCTTGGATCTTACTCTAGGCGCTTTCCATCATTTGAGGCAAAGGGATAGAGTCGTTGTGATGTCGATAAGTTTATTGATTGGAGGGCAGGCATGAGATGTGAATACATAAAACGAAACTTGTTTCCGATCGTAGTGCAGCTTCTATTTGTTGGATCTTGTCTCATGGTGGAGAAAGAAGCTTTTATTTATCTCAATTTTTTATTCTATGCAATACTGTCGGTCTATTTTTATAGAAGGAAAGATTTTACATTCAAAGAATGGATCGAAGCGATCAAAAGCGGAAAAGTGTTTTGGAAGCAGGTAATGTTGAACATCATATTCTTGTTTGGAGCGTTTACCTTGACATCGATGTTTGAAAGGATCTTCCCTAATATAGAGAAGGGAATGATCTTGCTGAGAGCGGATAATTGGCTGGAATTTATTTTGTTTACAGGATCGACCATATTGTTTCCGCCGATTGTTGAGGAGACATTTTACAGGAAGAATCTGATTTCCTTCCGGAGCAAAAAGATCCTGATCCTCACGACTTTGTTCAGTATGTTTTTGTACGCATCAGAGCATGCATTAGCACCTTGGGGGATCATACTATGTATGGTATGGGCTTTACCGCTAAGCATTTCGTATGCTAAAACAAAGAATATTTATGTTCCGATGACCGCACATCTGATCTGCAATGTGATCATCAACGGAATGACGGTTGTCCAACTATTTATTTTTATGCTAAAATAAAATTATTAGTCACAGCTCTAAATTTAGATTCGTGCTAAAAACTTCGATCGACAGAGGGAGTTGATCGAATACAGAGACATCATTTTTCGTGATTATACAACAGATATGTGCATATGATGAATTACAAGTGTCACTACATACGATATTCCTTGCGACAGATAATGCGGATTGAGATGGTTAACTTGATTTTAAAAAGTTTTGTCAATATCGACTTGTGAAGCGCTATTTACTTTACAGCAACTTATTGAGTATTGGCAGCTGAAAAGGGAAGGGTTTTGTTCGAATAAGCGATAATATCTTTGAGTGAAATTGATTAATAGGGGAATTGTTGAATGAAGAAAGAAAATGAGCAAGAATATCCTTTGATGAAATATGCAATCCCGGATAGGAAATATCGCTTCGTCTCTTTTTTTGACATGAAAACAGGAATGTATCTTCGTACCGGGATATTGGATTCAAATGGCACCGATACCGGAGTGGATCCATTCATGGCATCCTTTCCGCATTTGATTGATGTAGGGATTATGGGCCATTGTATCCACGGTAAAAAAGGACTTTGTATCCAAGCCGGTGTCGGATGTTATCAGAGCGGGATGCTTTTGGGAAATGAAAATATGGACATCGAAGATTTTTTGGAAATTGCTCAGCAGTGCAAAGGGAGAACGAATCAAATTGCTCTGGGTGGTCGGGGAGACCCGGATCAACATGAGCATTTTGAAACGATTTTGAAAATATGTCGCAACCATTATTTGGTTCCTAATTTTACAACATCCGGATATGGCATGACTTCGGAAATTGCCTCCTTGTGTAAAAAATATTGCGGAGCAGTTGCTGTAAGTTGGTATCGAAGTGACTATACTCTACGAGCGATCCGAATGCTTTTGGATGCAGGTGTTAAGACCAATATCCATTATGTTTTAGCCAAAAACACTATTGACGAGGCGATTGAACGATTGAGAACAAATGATTTTCCGCAGGGGATCAATTCAGTAGTTTTTTTATTACATAAGCCAGTAGGACAGGGAAAAGAAGAAAACCGCTTAGCGGTCGATGATCCGAGAGTAAAAGAATTTTATTCCTTGGTTGAAACTCCTCATCCTTTTAAAGTGGGATTGGACAGTTGTAGCGTTCCGGGAGCTGTTCAATTTTGTACAAATATCATGATGGAAGCATTGGATACCTGTGAGGCAGGTCGATACAGTTGTTATATTGATGCTCAAATGAATATGATGCCTTGCAGTTTTGATCAGAGTAGAAAGCATGGCATTTCATTAAAACACTGTACAATTGAAGAAGCTTGGAATAGTGATCGGTTTGAAGTTTTTAGAAAATATATGTACAACTCATGCCCATCATGCGAAAAATATGAACTATGCAAAGGGGGATGCCCCTTGATGCCGGAAATAGTTTTTTGTCAAAGAAAAGAACGAAAGAAGAGGAAAGATACAGATGAAATTTAGAACAGATTTTGTTACGAATTCGAGTAGTAGCAGTTTTGGTGTGATCATAACTATCAATGGGAAGAATGGGAAATCCTTTGAACTTCACGATTTTGCAAGTTCTGCAGATGATGCGAGTGTTTATTTTAACGGCTTTATGAAGGAAGTAAAAAAGATGAATGATATTGAAAGCATCTGTCACTACATGGTATCTTCGATTTATAATTGTGAAAGAGAAGCTATTGAAGAGCTTTTATCAGAGACTGAACCTAGTGAAGAAAGTATAGAACATTGCAAGGAACTAATAAAATATTTTGAGGATCAACAAGCAAGAAATGAGCAGACCATCAATGAGATCAAAGAAGAATTACCGACCCTTGATGACATTGAATCGATAGTATTGGAAGAAGGTTCTTCGGATTGGGGGGAGGCGGCTCCTTATTCGTTGTATGAGGATGAGGAGATTTATAAACTTGCTGAAAAAGTGATCGAGACTTCGGGAGAGGAACAGGAAAAGGCTCTTAAAGAGCTACAAGCTTGTTTTACTAAAGTAGAAAACGGGGGTATCGTAATAGGGGATTATGGGTATCAGTTTAAACGCGGTGATAACATATACATGGTTTCACAAAATATTGCGAGTGATTGGTACAATTTTGCGCAACAAATCGTACAAGGCTATCCCTTTGCGGAAGATACCAAATATTACACTACGCTACATATGCCTAAAAAGAAAATTACACGCCAAGGGATCATTGACATATACTAAAAGGCACAAATCGATTTAAAATAGATTCTAAAATAAAAATATAATAAATTTTTCGGGGCATTAGCAGGGGATATGATCTACTTGTATTTTCCTTATGATCATCCGTTTGAGGTTTTCAAGACTTCGGAGGACTGGGGTATGAGGATGAGAGAGTTTTTTGATCCGAGCGGAACTTGAGATGAGATTTATCTAAAAAAGAGATTATTTATAACTGTTGCCGGAGCAAATGCTGGTGTGATAGATCCAAAGCCGGCGATAAGAAGTTTTGTGAAATATATTCTGCTGTTCAGGAGCTACAAAAGAAATATTTTTTATTTTAAATGGGTGATACAGAAGTGACAAAAATGTGCTAAAATATCTATGATATGATTTTATATTTGATTTGTGATAAAGACCAATACGGATTGTAAACGGATACGGTGTACAATATCGTAGCGTGCAAACAGCAAATCATTTGAGAAGACTTTTAAAAAGTAGAGGATCCTCGATCATAGGGATTTCATAAATAATAGAGAATAGAAAGTGGGGAGCAGACAGTGGGTAAGTTGAAATTAAACAAAAAATCAAGGTTTTTTATTGGGATTGGGGCAGTTATTTTACTTATATGCATACTTTTACTTATTAAATCCTGTGATAAGGGTGATGAAAAAACTCTTACATCTTCTACATTGATCGAA
>JAUNKR010000006.1:34359-69348 GCA_030532705.1 Peptostreptococcaceae bacterium | reverse complement strand
GTTACATCCGTCGTTACCATTTCCGTTACAATCTTCAACGCTTGTTTTTTCAATCCTTTTGGCTTCTCTGTGTTTTGCTACTCTTTGCCTTCCTTGCTCCCTTATTTTGTCCATCCCCTGCACATTTTGATGTTTCGTCCAATTAGCGATGCTCAAAAAACCCTCATTATTTAGTTGGATCATATCGAGCTTTATAAAAGTATCAAGTGCCAATTTGATGGTTGGTAGTGGTTTTTTGAATTTATGAGCAAGCATATCTTCGGTATATGGAATTTTTTCTGTCAAAAATATGAATCCTTCTGCATTACATTTCCCGGCCATAGCCAGCAATTTAATCCATATAACAATAATCGCATCGCCATCCGGCAGGCTTTCTATAAAATCAATTTTTTCATCCTCAAACATATTTGTTGTGATCTTGATCCATTTTATTTCCGCCACTTATTTCCCTCCCCTCAATATATCTTCATACATCAGAATGTCTATTCCTTCTTCGTATGCTCTCGATATCAAAACCTCGATAAAGTCGCTCATTTCGGATTTTGTGAATTGGCTGGTGCCGATATAGCATCGGTATAGCGCCGTCGCTGCCTTATCCGTCGCCCGATATTCAACTAGTTCAACCACTCGGTATACTTCTTCCAATCGAGGGCGTATTTGTTCTAATCCTTGGATGTAATCGACCTTTATCCCGGCCGCTTTGATTAAGGCGCAGTATATGGACATTTTGTCCGAGCAATAGCCATTGATCTTTTTATCAATCAGGTCGATGATTTTCCAAATATAAGCATTCTGCTCTAAGGATCTTTTATCCTTTGGTCGTTTGATCTCGACCGTACACAGATCCCCCGGTCTAAATTTATTTAGCTTTTCGATCGTATCTTGCGGGAATCGGATCGTAAGATCCTGCCCGTTCAAATCACCCAATACTGCGTCCGTTATCATAATTTACTCCCTTATTTTGCCTGCGTTTTATGCAGCCCATTCATGGCGCTAGTCCATTCTTCGATCGTTAAATGCTCCACCTTTTTGTTATATCGTTTCTCGATCTGATCAACCGGCACATTCTTTTCTTTTGCCAAATCCAGCAATTTCATCATTTGATCTTTATTAATCACCGGGCTTTGCTTATCCGCCGCTGATTTTGGCGTTTGTGCTGCCGCTTTTGCTTGCGATCCTGCCGCACTTGCTTTTGAGGTTGCTGCCGTTGGACTTGCGCCGTATTTGCTCGGATCGCTATCCCAATAAACGTCTGCTCCAATTCCTAATGCCTTACAGCTAACTGAGATCGCATCCGTAAGAGCTTTCTTATAGCAATCATCATCGGTAAAATATCCGCCCTTTTCCTTATCAATAAATGTCGCTCCGCCGATGCCTTTGATTGCCTTGCTCCATTCGCCATTATGCTTGACGTATAGACTGATCACAATATTCGCCGTTGTAACGCCATCTGCGCCAATATCCAGCCATTTCTCGTCAATTTCGTAATACCAGCCAACTCCTGCCGGCCCGAATTGTTCCGTCAATACCCTGATCCGCCACATCGGATTGATGTCCGTCTTGCCCCGCAATCTTCCGCCTATAATCGGCTTTTGTGCCTCTTTTGGCACTGCACGCACCGCATTATATATCTTTACATTTTCCATTCCAGCCTCCAAATCCTAAAATCTCTCGTATGTCATCCCGATATGATCCATATACTTGAATAATGCTTCCAATTCGGCATCCGTGCCATATACCCGAATCAATAGCGATTGCTTCGCGCTTTCGTTGCTTTCCACCGGGATAAATTCGCTGACTTGTTCGGCCATTTCTTCAACCAATTCCATCGCGCTTGCCTTTTCTTGCTCCGCTTGTTGTCTTTCCGCTTCTGCCTGCGCCGCTCTTGCTTCCGCTTCGGCGATTTGCTGTTTTGCTAATTCCTCCGCGATCCTTTGGGCTTCCGCCTCTGCCTCTCGTCGTGCTTTTTCTTCAGCTTCGCGCTTTGCTCGTTCTTCAATTTGTCGGATTGCTTCGTCCTGCTGCTCTTTTGCTCGTTGTCCTGCTTCATCGACGGCAATTTTCGCCTGCGCGATTTCAAGATGCTCAAAATTGCGCGGATCCAATTTGATATTTAATCCGTATTGTGCATTTGCCAATTCGCAAAGCGTTTTGATCTGATCCAGTCTTTGTTGCTCGATCAACCATTCCGCCTTTAGCCTTGCGACCACATCCTCAAGATCCTTGCCGACCTTGGCGATGGTATATGTTTTGTTCAGATACTCCGGCTTGATTTCGATTTGCAATTGGTATTTCTCCGGCAATCCGCTATCTTTGCGAGCGAATTTGACCAGTTCTTTTACTTCCTGCATCTTCTGCTCCCGGCGGCGCTCCTCAAAAGTATCGTACTGTTCTTTGATCTCGCCATATACCCCGTCAATGATACCAACCAGCTCCTTGCACTGGCTCTCGAATAATGCGATCGGCTCGCTCAATTCTTTTTTGGTATTCTTCCTGAGGTCATCGATTGCCTTTTTCTTCTTGTTCAAATCCGCCAGCAAATCCTTTGTAAAAGCAAGGTCATCCTCTTTGATGATAAATCCCTTCCAATCTCCGATCACCTTTTCAAGCTCCGCTTTCATCGCCTGATAGTTAAATTCAACGATCGGTCTTTCTACTCTCAATACTTCTAAATTTGTTGTTAACTCCTTCATTTCCGCCTCCTAGTTTTATTAAAAATCACATTCCCGCATTCCAATTTCTTCATATGGGTTTGTTGCTACTCTTCCAATTTCCTCAAGATATTCGATGTCGTTTTCCAATTCTGCGATCCGATCATCCTTCTCCCGGATCTCTTCTTCCAATAGATCAATGCGATCAAGCAATCTCTGGATATAGTCCGGTATTCTCACCTTTCTCATTATCGCCAACCTCCTCCATGTATGTTTGATATTCGCGTTGATCCAATAGCGAAAAATAGATGATGCCATCGCGCTCAGCTTCGACCTGATAGGGAAATGCTGGCGTTGTTCGTTCGATCAATTCCCCTCGACCAAACTCCCGCATGAATAGAATTAAATCCATCTGCATTTCAATGCGCTTCCTCGACCCTGAATAATTCCAAGCATAAACTCCACTTGCATCTCGCTCAGACTTAACACACTCATCCATCGCCTTGATTGCTTCTCTCAATCTTTTTGCCGCTTCTTCCAATTTAATCATTGCCAATACCTCCCATCATTGATATAATCATAGTAGTTAATTTTGTTGTGCCCTTGTCGTGAGTTGCCACTCCGCAGGGCTCTTTTTCGTTTGCGGCCCATTCGCCGTCGACCCGCTCGAGGATCTCATTCAGCTTTTTGATCTCCATCTCCCTCAATCTCCTATCCCTCACCAGATCCGCCACTACTCCACACGATGCTTCAAACAATGCCCGCACCTGCTTCAATTCTGTCCTAAGATCCTCGTTCTCGATCTCCAGATTCTTACAATATCTTTCACTTGGTTTCATTTTTTGCCTCCTAATTTCTACTACACCGCCCGGCTTTTGATCGCGCCAAGCTCTTTCAATCCGTTTACCAATATCGCTTTTTCTTGCTCTAGCCTAATACAATCGTCATTAGCCGCCTTGAGCGTTATCGCCAAATCCTCGATGAATGCCTTTTGATCATGAATGATGCCCTGCATCCTTTGGCGTTTTGATCGCTCAATATCGAGCCTTTTTGCTACCAAATAGACCTCGTACACCATCCATGCTATAATCGCCATCGTGATCATCAATTCCGCCCCATTTGCGAAATATCCGCGTTCAGCGTACCCAAAAAGATAACTCCCGGCGATCCCAGCCGCCCCGATGCCTAATTTTGAAAACAATCTTTTCATTTCAACCCTCCTATATAGCTTCTTGATTCGCTTTTTCTTGTTCTTTTCGATCTTTCTCCGCTTTCCACTTTTCATAACCCTTTACAAATTCCGGATCCTGAAATGCTCGCCTTGCGCCCTCTAAAGCAGCCTTTGCGATCAAATACAACTTCAGGTCCGAAATTTGCTCCGCATCGAGCTTCGCTCTTTTGATCGTGATGTACTGAACCTTTTGCCCTTTCATTCCTGCACCTCCTTTCCTGTTTGTAAAAAACCACAATATATATGATTTTATTTTCATTTCTTATGCCCTATGCACTATATATTGTTGTATATTCTCCGCACCTCCTTTTTTCTTAAATATTACATTCATCAGCTTTACACTTATTTGCAAATTTGCGAAAACATGTTATAATTTTCTTGCCTTGATTAGGCAAGAAAGGAGCTGGTTCTATTGACCAAACTTTTGACCTTGCCTTGTTCCTATTTTAGAGACAGATGCGTAGAGGCTGTAAACTAACGCAGAACTAAAACTGCTAAAGTGATGTCCCATATCAAGAAGAGCAAAGGCCTTTTTTGTTCACCGAAAAAGGTTCGGTCTGCAAAGCGAAACTAAACCAAGAAGTACCTTTACATACCCTTAGTGCCATCGGGGCGCGACCTCGTCAAAAAGCGTAGCACTATGCTTTCAGGTTGCAGTATGAATAGGTAAACAAATTTAGAACAATCAGCTTAAGGAAAGGCCCCTTAGGCTTTTTGTTTTTCGCAAAGACTTTTATCAATAAAAATCCTGCAAATATCCTCGCTGTCCAAATCCAAAAAATGAGCTATCTTTTGAATCTCCCAGCCGAAAAAATCACTTTCTCCATTGATCTTACGATACAGTGAAGCAAGATGAACGCCCAACTCATTTGAAATATCCTGCTTCGTTTTCCCTGAATCCGACAAAGCCTGTTCAAACTCCTTCTTTGAAAACATCCATTTTTCCCCTCCTTTTTGGCAAAAGTTTTGTTATTTGTTTTCTTTTTTCAAAAACTCCCACAAAATTTGAATGATTAACGCATTTTTTGTAAATCCTTGCTTTTTGGATTCTTTTAACAGCTTTTCACTCAACTTTTCAGGCAATCGTATTGTCATTCTCTTCATTTTTCCACCTCCCTTTGACACCATAATAGTGTCTTTTGTCTAATGTTATCATAGTGTCATCGTGGTGCCAATAATATATTTTTGAAAATGCACCAAAAAGATGTTATAATGGTGCTAAAAAAGGAGACCACCTATGAACGAAAATATTAAACGATTTACCTTTCGCATTCCTGAATCGTTATTTGATGAAATCGAGCAACTTGCAAAAACAAATTATCGCTCGGTAAATGCAGAAATAATCATTGCTATTGAGCAGTACCTCAAATCATCTTCCAGCTCATCAGAAGAACCACAACAATCAAAGAGTGAATAGGCAATCCACTTTCCTCTGCTTTTTCTTTCAACGCTTCGTCCAAGTCATCTGGCAACCGAAGCGTTATTTCTTTTCTCATTCTCCGCACCTCCTTTCTTTGGTAAAAGTTTTGTTTTTACATATTACAAACGGTAAGTTTGTTATCAAAAAAAATTTCATTTACCCTCATTACATCAAGATCAAGCGCCAATGCTAGCCGTTTAATTTCGTCGCCGGTAAATGATCTCAATCCGTTTTCTTTCCGGCTATATGACGCCTCCGTTATCCCTAGAATGTTCGCAACATCTTTTTGTTTCAAATTTCTTCTTAGCCTTTCTACTTTTAACTCGATATTAGCCATAGCGTCCCTCCCTACATTATCTTACCAATCGTATAAGTCGATTATATATCACAAATGGTAAGTTGTCAAGATTCAAAATATAATTTTTATATCTTTGGTAAGTTTTATTCACGAATGGTAATTTTCCCGTATAATGAATTAAAAAGGAGGAACTTTATGAAACAATCGGTAATCAACGGCAGATTGATTTCAAGCCGGCTAGAGCAAAAGGGTATGACCCAGCGCGAATTGGCGCAAATCGTGGGAGTTACGGAAGTAACAATAAGTAGGTATATAAACGGAACTAGAGAGCCCAAGGGGACGGTGCTAAAAGACATTGCCGATGCTCTTGATATTCCGGTGGCATCTTTGATCCTGCCAATAGATGCCATGTCTTATATAGCTGAAAAAGCCGGGGATCTATACCAAGCAGCATTAAGCGCACCAAGGGAAATGTTAGAGTATATTAAAATTCCCGTCTTGGGATTGGTAAAAGCCGGATTGCCGTCCGAGGCGATTGAAGATGTGCTTGATTGGGAAGAAGTCCCAAAAGATTGGATGAAAGGTGGAAAAGAATATTTTGCGTTGGAGATTTCAGGCGACAGCATGCTTCCACGAATGGAAGAAGGCGATGTTATTATCGTGCAAAAACAATCGTGGTGCGATAAAAGCGGGGATGTTATGGTCGTTCGTGTGAACGGAGATGAAGCAACGGTCAAGAAAGTCCTGTTGCAAGAAAATGGCATATTACTTGTCGCTTATAACTCAGAATATCAGCCTATCTTTTACAGCAAAAAAGATATAAAAGAACTGCCTGTTGAATACATAGGTAAAGTAGTTGAGTTAAGGGGAAAATTTTAATTTCAATCGGAATACTTGAATTTGATATAAGGGGGAAATATGAGTAAAAAAACAAAAAATATTAAAGAAGAGCTGGACAGTCTATTAGATCTATTAAAAAATACAGATGAAAAGAAAGCTCATTTGTTGGAATCTTGGCTTATTACATATGTCAACTATATTAAATATGAGCCGGTATTCGATCCAAGTTTATTAATTCGATATCCAAGAGGAAGCATTGTCTTTGCTAATTTAGGCTTTAATGTTGACCGTGAATACGGCGGAATACATTACTGCATTGTTCTAAATAAGAAAGACTCTATTAAAAACCCTTTGTTAAATGTTATCCCGTTAACTTCCAATCCCAATAAATCTAAAATAAACACAAATGTAGACTTAGGTACCGCCGTTCAAGAAGCACTTGCAGCCAAAAATAGAGCAATGCTCAACAAAACAAGCAAAGAACAGGAAATATCCGGAATAGAATCGGACCATTTGGGTTCTTCATTCAAATCAATAAATGACATAGCGAAGACATTGCAAGAACAATCAATGTCCCCTGATGAATTTTCTTCTTTAAAATCCAAATTTGATGAGGAGAGTAAGTTAATAGAGGAAAAAATCGAGCGTTTATCAGAAAAAACCGCTCGAATATCAAAAGAGATAGATCTTATCGGGCGCGGAATTAGAGCCCAAGAAAGATTAAAACAAAATAGTATTGCACTTGTTGACCAAATTACGACTATCAGTAAAATGAGAATCATCAAACCTAAATATCCTAAAGATCCGTTTGCAGGAATAAAAATCGCTAACGAATACATGGACAAAATAGATGAAAAAATAAAAGAACTGTTTACAAAGCGTTGACAAACGTAACAGATGGATGTATAATATTTAAACAGAGCTTTGCGCGTGTGCGCACGAGCATTTAAATTGACAGAGCTCCACGCGAGCAAAAAGGCATCCTTTGAAAGGGTGCCTTTTTTATATATCATATATTTAGGCAGAAAATAGTGGAGTTTATTACCAAAGAAATACAAAAAGACCCCGAACATATCATTCAGAGTCTTATAGATCAACTAAAAAAATAAAGCTAACCCCAGGGGCAAAGGAATTCTAAATGATAATCTCATCTACTCCCATTCGGGAACCCAGCCTAATCCATCACAAGTTAGCTTCTTTACAATCATTGTATGGTCATTTTCAAAATATGTCAATCCCTATAAAACTGTTATTCAACTCAAATGCATTGGTATTTCAGGAATAGCATACCATAAAATATTTTTCGAGCAAAATAAAAAAAGAGCCTCAAATGAGAAGCTCCTTAGTTGGCTCATAACACGAGCCGTTCCTATTCATATTATTTCATATTATACAACAAATAACACAACTTGGCAAGCAAATGGGCGGAAGGAGGCGCAAGTGAGAGCAGTAATATATGCCCGATTTAGCGACGGAAAACAAAAAGAAGAATCGATCGACGTACAACTTAGGGAATGCAAAGCATACGCAAAAAAACGAAAAATAACGATTGTTGGAGAGTACATTGATAAGGCTCTTACGGGACGCACCGATAAACGCCCCAACTTCCTCAAAATGATCAAGGATAGCGCAAAAAATAATTTTGATGCGGTTATTACGCTAAAAGTAGACCGATTTGCGCGAAATCGATACGACAGTGCCTTATACAAGGCAAAGTTGAAGCAGAACAATGTGCATGTCGTATATGCCCGAGAATCGATCCCAGACGGCCCAGAAGGCATCCTTTTAGAATCGATGCTCGAAGGATATGCGGAATATTACTCCGCCAATTTGAGGCAAAATGTGCTTGCAGGATTGCATGAGAACGCACTGAATTGCAAAGTAACCGGTAGCGTACCTTTTGGGTACAAAGTGAGTGCAGATCATACGCATGAGATCGATCCGATTGCAGCTCCGATCGTGCGTGAGGTATTTGAAAAGTATTCTGCAGGCGAAAAGAGCAAAGAGATCATAGACTATCTTGCCCGGCGCGGAATCAAAACGAAATCGGGGAAGGCGTTTGATCAGAATGCCATTACTCGAATGTTAAAGAATGAAAAATACTATGGTCTATATAAGTACATGGATGTTGAGATTGAAGGTGGAATCCCTCCAATCATCAGCAAGAAATTATTCGAGGAGGTGCAAGAAAAGATGGCCCGAACAAAAACGTCTCCCGGACACAAGACGGAATATTTACTAACTACAAAACTGATCTGCGGCCATTGTGAGAGCTTCATGGTTGGCGAATCAGGAAGAAGCAAGAACGGCAATACCTACTATTACTATAAATGTGCAGCAAGGAAAAAGAACGCCAAAGCCTGCGATAAAGCTCCGGTAAGAAAAGAATATATTGAAAAGCTGGTAACGGAAATCACCGTCCAGGCGGTACTCAACGATGATATCATCCGGAGGATTGTTGATAAAGTAATGGAGATCCAGGATAAAGATCAAGACGTTGAAATATTATCCGCAATGCAGTCAAGGCTGGGGGACGTCGAAAAAAGCATAAAAAACCTTATGAAAGCTATTGAGAGCGGCGTAATAACGGAAACAACAAAAAACCGCCTTGTTGAATTGGAAAACGAGCGAGAAGATATAAAAAATGAAATTGAGATCGAAAAGCACAGGGAGGATCTAAAGCTCAAGCCGGAACAACTCGAATATTGGTTCAAGCAATTTCAAGATGGCGATCCAAACGATGTGAACTTCCAAAAGAAAATTATTGATTTATTTGTACACAAGGTATATTTATATGATGGTGAAATAAGATTGTATTATAATTTGGGAGATGATAACGATCCGGCGGAATTCAAAAGATCGGATCAAAAGCTTGATGAATCAAACCAAAGTGTTCTATTTTCGAACGCTTTGGTGCACCAAACCCATTCAATTCGAACACAAGAATATTCGAACACCAAAATTTTTGTGTCTCGTTCTTACATAATACTAAAAAAATTAAAGGGTAGGCCGACGGTCTACCCTTTATTATTTTGAAATTCACCTTTTCTACCAATTCTTCTTTCCAAATACAATTTGCATCTAATACTTTATAGGAATAAAAGCACCTCTTTGGGTGTGTACAAGTTTATCCTACCACATTATTTTCTTGTCCTAAATATCGTATTCTTATTCTGAAAATGTCCGCCTAATATTTTTATGGCATTTTCTGCCGAATAAACATCTTTAAACCCTAATAAATTTGCCTTAAATCTGTTCTTCTCAACGATTCTATTTATTGCGCCTTGCAGATCATTGAATGCATATCTTGCATTTATTTTAATTGTAAGATAACACATAATAACAAGAACATCAGCCAAACCTCCTAACGACTGGTGATTCTCCTCGATAAAGATCAAATCTTTCCACTCCTCTTTTAAAGTCGGCTTGGTTTTTAGACGCAGATCAATGACATTAGCATTATGTGCACATTGATTTCTTATGAACTTTAGAACTTTCAACCATGATTCTAACTCTGTTGGAGTCGCAGAGAAAGCATTCGATATCTTTTCACGGTTCTTTTTAGACATCCATTCATACCAAACCAAAACCTCACCAAAGGTCAATGACTCCACTAGCATCCATATCGGTATTTTAGCATTCTTTTTCATATCCGGATTCTTTTCAAAATGCTCTGAGACACAACGCATCTTATTATTTGAAACAAGCTCTTTTAACTTTTTCTTAAAATCACCTTGCTTCTCAGATATGTAGTATTTGCAATATTTTTCTTTGTTCATCCATTTATCAAAGTTTAAATATCCATAAGCCCCATATCGCTCACCTAAGAGGTGACATAATCTTGTCTTGAATGCTACTTCAATTTTTTCAACACAACTCAAAATATTCGCTCTCAATTTTTTGTCTTGATAGTATCTTTTTATCAGTAAATCAAAAGAAATCTCCTGATATCTGTAAGTCTTGTCTTCACTATAGACCGCAAAAGGATATGCTAGTTCCTTAAGTTTATAATAATTAATAAATTCAAGTTTCTTCGCTGCTCTTTCTTTGTCTTCTACACAAAGTCCTCTTGACTCAAACAGTTCAATTTGCTCTAAAAAAGTATGGTGCTTATACTCTCCCAAGGGTGATACCTCCTAGTAAAAGTAAATATAAAAAGAACTCCCGCATCAGGACATGCCTGGTCTTATAGACAACGGGAGTATTGACATCTTTATTTAGTTAGATATTAACATCTTATACATTTTTTGTCAACATTCTTCTACACATTTATTTATAAACACTACAATCAAAAAAACAGCCCACTTCCGACTGCTCTTTTTCTTATTTGGTGCGAGCGATGGGACTTGCTCCGAAAATATGCCACCGGCATATTTTCTATCACGCCGGGCTGCGGCTCTTGAGCCTTGCCGTTCAAGTCCCTCCCATTTCTGCTCAATCAAAAAAACAGCCACTTCCGACTGTTCTTTTTCTTATTTGGTGCGAGCGATGGGACTTGCTCCGAAAATATGCCACCGGCATATTTTCTATCACGCCGGGCTGCGGCTCTTGAGCCTTGCCGTTCAAGTCCCTCCCATTTCTGCTCAATCAAAAAAACAGCCACTTCCGACTGTTCTTTTTCTTATTTGGTGCGAGCGATGGGACTTGAACCCATACGTACATACATACACATGCCCCTCAAACATGCCTGTCTGCCGATTCCAGCACGCTCGCATTACCGAAATATAATACCACTAACCTCTTGTTTGTGTCAATCTTTTTTATAAAAACTTTTGAATTTTATCTCGACGAAATAAACCACAAAGCACCGACCTTCATCGGACAGAAGGTCGGCGCTTGCATTTCTAGACATTTTTTGCTTTTATAAATAATTTCTCGATCCCATTATAAAATTCGATGCTCGTTGAGTCGAGCTGTCCATATACATTCTCACTGTACACATTATAATTGTCGCGAAATCCGATCCCTACAAAAGGCATCGTGATAAGAAGTTCCTCTTGGAACAGAAGATAGTTTTGAATTTGGAAAGTCTTATTGCCCTGTTTATACACCGATTCCATCAACAATTTCAATTTATCGAGATTGAAACGGAAAAGATTTCCATTCGCCCGGAACAGTCTTGTAATGTCTTTGTCCAGCGGAACATCATAACTGAATATCCCGATATCAAAATTTCCTGCCGCGACCGCTTCTTTGAGCTCTGCAGGAGATAGCCCGACCACATCGGAATCCAATCCGATCAGCGAAAGATCCGTCTTGATCATATAGCCCATTCGATTTTTCATCGGATCGGTCTTATCGGTGATGATCTTTAGCCGTTCCGGCACGGTTCCGATCAGTTCGGTCTTTCGGATCACTTCTTTATCGTACAAAGCATTTTTCAATAGATTCAGCTCGGAGCCATTATTGATCGGCACCAAACTTGAACGCACGGTGCCGCGATAAGCATCCTCGATCGCCGATGGAATGTTCAGGATCTTTGCGATCGCTCGGCGATTGATCCCCTGGTCAAACGGTGCTTTTCCTCCATTGAAAGCGATGAAATCAAAACGTCTGCTCTGGTAGCTTCCCGTTCGGAACACATCGTAATCATACTTGTTGAGCTCATAATAACTGCTCTCGATCACGTCCACCTCTTTTGCGACGAACATATTCTTTCGGATCGTGCTGTCAGCATAGATGATCGCTTTGATCTCGTTGATATAGGGCTTTGCCCCTTGGTAAGACTCATTTTTTCTCAAAATGATATTCTTGCCTTTATTGTATTCGACGACCCGAAACATCCCATTCCCGATCACCCCGAAAGCGTCATCGCTCAAGATCGACTTCGCTCCGATCGAGTTCTTGCTGATGATCGGAAAAGTCAGATCATAGATCTCCAGAGCATTGGGCGTTGCAAGGTCCAGCGTGATGGACTGATTGGTCGTTGAAGTGGATGCGATATTTCCGATCAAATGATTGTACGGACTCTGCGGATTATTTTTGATATGACTGATCGTAAACGCGACATCCGCCGGTGTCACACGCCCCCCATCATGCCATTTGGCATTGGGATCCAATGTGATAGTGATCTTCTTCCCCTCTGCATCGACTGTGTAACCTTTTGCGATCTCCGGCACAAGATCGTAATTTCCGTTCAGCTCAAAGAGCGAGTCATAGACGAGACGGAAGAAGTCATCCATCGATTTTTCCCGATTTTTGTAAGGATCCACCGAAGCAAATCGCGAAACGGAGATCACCAGCTGACCGCCTTCCACCGGTTTTACCTCTTCCTTTGCCGGCTCCTCCACATTTTGCGTAGGATCACTCGACGGATCCTCGTCGATCGGCTTTTTCCCAAAGTCCCAGGAAAGCACGACAACATAGACGATCGCTGCCAATATCGTGAATGTGATCGCCAATCTTTTTTTTAGTTTGGAATAGTCCTTGATCCCGGAGCTGTCCCTCATTTCTTTTTTTATTATCTTACTTCTTCTGCCACTCATGTTGTTTCACAAATTCCTTTATCTCTTGTAAGGTTTTTTCGATCTGCTGATGCAGCGCGGAGATCGTGGTACTGTTATCCAAAACAAAGTCCGCCAACTCCTTCTTCTCCTCCTGAGACATCTGAGAATGATCGACACTTTGGATCTGTTCCACCGTTTTTTCATCCCGCTCGCTTGCGCGACGATACCGGATCTCATCATCGCAATATACCATGATCACCTTGTCCATAAAGCGCTGATAATTCTTTTCATATAGCAGAGGAATATCAAAAAATACGATCTCTTCCTCCTGTCGCGCCTCGATCTCTTTATTGAGGATCTTTTTGAAGAAAGGTCCCACGACTTTATCCAAGATAGCAAGCTTTTGGTCGTCGTGAAATACGATGTCAAATATTTTTCGCTTATCCAGTTCGATCGAGCCGTTCGACTCGACCGCGATCTCTTGACCGAAGGTCTCGATCATCTTCTCGATATATTCCGGATCTTTATAGATCTCTTTTACGATCTTATCAGCATCGATCACAGAATATCCCTTTTGGATCAAATAATCGCTGACCGTCGATTTTCCCCCTCCAATATTCCCTGTAATTCCGATCTCTATCATTCTTTCGTCCTCAAAAGTCAATCAATTTTCATTCTATTTTCGCATACGAATATTAAATTTATAAAAATAGTGATGGCGATGGATTTAATTTTCTATCTTTTACGATCCAGTGCCAGCACAATGGCTTTTTCTGATCTACGAGCTTTTCTATAGAAATCCACATCGTCATCAGCTCGTTAAAACTCGGTATTTTTACTTCGTATCATACCAGCTTTTTCCGATCTTCGCTTCGACCTTAAGCTCCACTTTGAGCTTTGTCGACCCTTCCATGATACGTTGTACTTCTTGGCGGATCGCCTCGGCATCTTCATCCCTCGCCTGAATGATCAGCTCGTCATGCACCTGAAGCAACAGTTTTGCATCAGCATGATTTTGCGAAAGATACTCATCCACCTCGATCATCGCCAGCTTGATGATGTCCGCCGCAGCTCCCTGGATCGGTGTATTCATCGCCAATCTTTTGCCAAAACCGCGGACGACGGCATTCTTTGCCTTAAGCTCCGGTACATATCTTCTTCTTCCGTAGATCGTCTCCGCAAAACCGCTCTGTTCCACCTCAACGATCACATCATCCAGATACTTTTTGACCTCTTCATATTTGTCCAAATACTGCTGAATGTACTCCTTCGCCTTTGCGATCGAGATCCCGAGGTTATTGGATAACCCGAAGTCGCTGATCCCATACACGATCCCGAAGTTTACAGCCTTTGCCGCTCCACGCATATCCGATGAGACCTCATCGATCGGCACGCCGAAAACTTCCGATGCCGTCTTCGTATGGATGTCCACATTGTCGGCAAAAGCTTGGATCATCTTCTTATCATCTGCCAAATGTGCCAAAATACGAAGCTCGATCTGTGAGTAGTCCGCATCGATCAACTCGCAGCCTTCTTTCGCGATAAACAGCCCGCGAAGCTTACGCCCTCGCTCCGTACGGATCGGGATATTCTGCAAATTCGGATCCAGCGAAGATAATCTCCCCGTCGATGCCGTCGTCTGACTGAATGTCGTATGCACCTTTCCGCTCTTTCGATCGATGATATTCGATAAGCCGTCGATATAGGTCGATTTCAGCTTTGTGATCTGGCGATATTCCATGATCTCTTCGATGATCGGATGTTGCCCTCGCAAAAATTCAAGCACTTCGATATTGGTCGAATAGCCCGTCTTCGTTTTTTTCAGATGCGGAAGCCCCAGTTTTTCAAACAAGATATTGCCAAGCTGCTTTGGCGAGTTGATGTTGAAGATCTCGCCGGCATGTTCGTGGATGCTCGCCTCAAGTTCGGCGATCTGGACTTCAAATTCCGAAGAAAGCTCGCCAAGCAGAACCTGATCGATCAAAAAGCCTTCGATCTCCATCTTTGCGAGCACTTTGATCAAACGCATTTCGATGCGATAAAAGACTTCCTCCATCCCCTGCTCAGCGATCTGTTTTTTCATCATTTCGGAAAGAGATTCGACGGATCGCAATACATTTTTATAATATCTATGCAATCGCTCCTGGTCTGCAAGCATCGAGTCGATCTGTGCCTTTCCTTTTCCCAGGATCTCTTCCAGACTCTCATACGCATCCAGAGCATATTTGCTGTTCACAAATTCGATCGAATAATTCTCACCGTTCGCATCGATCACATATTCCGCGATCTCCGTATCAAAGGCGAGGTCAGCAATCTCGATCCCGTACGACAAAAAGGCCTTATAGATCGTCTTGAGATCATGCCCGATGACCGAGTTGCTCGGCTCTTCAAGCAATGCCTTCAGCTCGACGATCCGCTCCGTCGGGACAACATAGACTTTTTCGCCAAGCTGTACATAGGCTCTTCGGATCGTATAGTCATTGCTGACCGAGATCTTTTCCGCATCGACCGCAAGGTAGATCGGCTGATCTTTCTGTGCAAAGACCGAGAGATCAAAGTCAAATACCAGCTCCTTCTCCGTCGCTTGTGCAATATCCTGCTGTGATCGATCCGGATTGATGCTCTCATAGCCTTCGCTTTTAGATAACTTGCTCAAGAGAGATGTAAACTCAAAATCTCGATACATCTCCGCGAGTTCGGCGACATTTGCCCCTTTATAAGCCAATTCTTCCAGATCCAGCTCGATCGGCATATTGCGCACGATCTTCGCCAACTTTTTGCTCAAAAAGGCGGATTCCTTGTCATTCTCAAGCTTCGTCTTTGTCGCGCCCTTGATGCTGTCGATATTGTCGTATATCCCTTCGATGCTCTTATATTCCTGTAATAATTTGATCCCCGTTTTTTCTCCGATGCCGGCGACCCCTTTGATATTGTCGGATTTATCGCCCATCAGCGCCTTAAGATCGATAAACTCCGTCGGAGTCAATCCATAGCGCTCAAAGACCATCTTGTCGTCATATGCCTCGACTTCTGAGATCCCTTTTTTCGTGATCAATATCGTCGTATTCTGCGACGCAAGCTGCAACGCATCCTTATCTCCGGTCACGATGATGACCTCCAGCCCTTCCTCTTCACCATAGGCAGACAATGTGCCGATGATGTCGTCCGCTTCATAGCCTTCAAATTCAGCGCGTACGATCCCCATTGCATCGACCATCTTCTTGAGCGGCTCCACCTGCATGCGAAGCTCATCCGGCATCCCTTTGCGCCCCGCCTTGTAATCGCCGTATTGCTGATGCCGAAAGGTCGGCGCTTTCAGATCGAAAGCGACTGCCATATAATCCGGATGATGACTCTCGATGATGCTGTTCGTCATCGTCGCAAAACCGTAGATCGCATTGGTGTAAAAGCCCTTCTTGTTCATCAGTGGCGGCAATGCAAAAAAAGCTCTATTAAATAATGAATTTCCATCCAATAATACTAATTTCTTCTTCATGATAACCTCATATCGTAGTAAACGATCCTTCTTTTCTTTGAATTGATCTCCAACTTCATTCTTTCAGTATATCAAAAAAACAGGCAATTTGAAATAGAAAAGCTCAAATTAGCAGGCGCGGAGAAACATCCGAGGCGATCTTCATAAAAAAACAGCTCCCATCCGAAGATAAGAGCTGTCCTTATTTCATTTATTTTTCGATCATTTTTAGAATGATCCCACCATATTGTACAAACAATGGCGCGAATACAACTGCTACGATCGTCATCAACTTGATCAGAATGTTGATAGATGGTCCGGATGTATCCTTGAACGGGTCACCCACTGTATCTCCAACAACTGCCGCTTTGTGAGGCTCAGAACCTTTTCCGCCATGAGCTCCACTCTCGATATATTTCTTCGCATTATCCCATGCTCCACCGGCATTGGACATCATGATCGCCATCAATACTCCTGAAACTAGTGATCCGCCAAGCAATCCGCCAAGCGCCTCTGTTCCAAGAAGCAAACCGACTGCGATCGGGCTCGCTACTGCAAGCACGCCCGGAATGATCATCTCTTTCAACGCTGCGGAAGTAGAGATATCAACGCATTTTGCATAGTCCGGCTTCGCTTTTCCTTCCATGATACCCGGGATCTCTTTGAACTGTCTTCTTACCTCTTCGATCATTTGGAAAGCTGCCTTACCAACTGCCTGCATCGTGATCGCAGAGAATAGGAATGGTAGCATACCGCCCACGAGCATACCGACGATAACTGCCGGCTTTGTGATCGAGATCTCTGTAAGACCTGTCACTGTTGTATAAGAAGCAAATAGAGCCAACGCTGTAAGCGCTGCAGATCCGATCGCAAAACCTTTACCGATCGCTGCTGTAGTGTTACCTACAGAGTCCAATTTATCTGTGATCTCACGAACAGAACCCGGAAGCTCTGACATTTCTGCGATACCGCCCGCATTGTCCGCGATCGGACCATAAGCGTCGACCGCGATCGTCATACCGCCGGTTGCAAGCATTCCTACTGCTGCAAGAGCGATCCCATAAAGACCTGCTGCCCAATATGCACCAAGAATACCCACACAGATCAACAATACAGGAATCGCTGTTGATTCCATACCTACTGCAAGACCTGAAATAATAGTAGTCGCAGGACCTGTCTCAGACTGATCCGCAATCTTTTTAACATGTTTATAATCTGAAGAAGTATATACTTCCGTGATCTGACCGATCAATGATCCTACCACCAAACCGAATACGATCGCCCAAAATCCTGAAAGGTTTCCAAGGAAGTGGTTTGATAGGAAGAATGATCCTACGATCGTGATCACACCGGAAACATAAGTTCCCATTTTGAGTGATTTGCCCGGATCTTTGCCATCGCCACCCTTCACGAAGAAAGTACCGATGATCGAGGAGATGATACCGATCGCTGCAACGATCAATGGGAATAATGCTCCCTGCTCTCCATATGTTGCACCTTGCATATTGGATGCTACGATACCAAGTGTGATCGCTCCGATGATCGAACCGACATAAGACTCAAAAAGGTCCGCTCCCATACCGGCAACGTCACCGACGTTATCTCCAACGTTATCCGCGATAACCGCAGGGTTTCTCGGGTCGTCCTCCGGAATTCCGGCTTCGACCTTACCGACAAGGTCCGCTCCAACGTCCGCAGCCTTTGTATAGATCCCTCCGCCGACACGGCCGAACAATGCCAAAGAAGATGCTCCAAGTCCAAATCCTGTCAAAATCGTTGCCGCTTCGATCAAGTCTTTGCCCATTACAGAAGTAAGGATCATATACAATGCACCTACCCCAAGGATACCAAGACCGACAACGCACATTCCCATAACCGCTCCACCGGAGAAAGCTACGGAAAGCGCTTTGTTCATTCCACCTTCTCTGGCAGCATTTGCAGTTCTTACGTTTGCTTTTGTAGCGACCTGCATTCCAAAAAATCCTGCCAAAGTCGAGAACAATGCACCGACCAAGAAGCTGATCGCTGTCATAAAGTTGATCCCAACCGAAAGAACAACAAACAATACTACGATAAAAATACTAAGAGCCTTATACTCTCTTGTCAAAAATGCCATTGCCCCTTCGTGAATGTAGGATGAGATCTCCTTCATTCGATCCGTTCCCGGCTCTACCTTATTGATCTTGCTCGTCAACATCCAAGCAAAAACCAAGGCAGCAATACCTACGACTGGAGCCAAATACACCATGCCCATTTAAGATTCCTCCCAAAGTTTTAATTAATATATTGCTACTAGCGCAATCGAAAGCACTAAGAAAATCGTCCCCAAAACCGCTGTCATCTTTTTATAGATGGAGTCCGCTCCTTGAGACTGATTTCCCGCCAGATGGTCCGATGCTCCCGAAAGAACGCCAAATCCCCCTTTGTTACCTGATTGAAGCAAAACAGAGATAATCAACAAAATACTAACTGCTACTTCAATAACTAATAGAGCTGTTTTCAATTTTTACACCTCCTACCGTCAAAATTACCATAATATTTTACCACAAATACGTCGGAATGTAAACAGCAAAAATAAGCCTTTTCAGTGCTGTCATGTGGTGGTTGAACAACGCTTCCGGATCGAGTTGCTCATTGGACGCGCCGTAGCGGCAAAATGTTTTGGTCTCTATCAGAATAGTACCTTTTTGACCACTTCGATAAATTCTTTGTTGTTTTTTGTGTTCTTCAGCAATGGGATGATATCCCCCATCACCTCGACCAGCTGTTTTTGACTCAGCGCCCGACGAAGGCCCACACTCGCTTCCAGCTCCTGCGTATTCAGCAAAAGCTCTTCCTTTCGAGTTGCCGATTTGTAGATATCGATCGCCGGATAGACCCTGCGCTCCGCCAATCGACGATCCAACACAAGCTCCATATTTCCCGTCCCTTTGAACTCCTCAAAGATCACCTCATCCATACGGGATCCCGTGTCGATCAGTGCGGTCGCAATGATCGTCAACGAACCGCCTCCCTTGACATTTCTCGCGGCGCCGAAAAAGTTTTTCGGTCCATAGAGCGCGCCCGGATCCAGCCCCCCTGACAAAGAACGCCCCGTCGGATTGATCGTCAGATTATAAGCCCTTGCCAAACGGGTCAGCGAATCCATGAGGATCACGACATCCTTCCCCATCTCGACCAAACCCTTTGCGCGAGCAAGCACCATCTCCGTCACCTTGATATGATTGGACGGATCCTGATCAAAGGTCGATGCGATCACATCCGCATCCACCGACTCTCGAATATCCGTCACCTCTTCCGGTCGCTCATCAACGAGCAGGATCATCAGCTCGACTTCCGGATTGTTTTCGCGGATCGAATTGGCGATATTCTTCAAAATGCTCGTCTTTCCTGTTCTTGGCGGCGCAACGATGATCCCCCGCTGCCCTTTACCGATCGGCGACAGAAGATCGATCAGCCGAGGCGCAAGATTGTCTCGCTTATTTTCCAATACCAGCCGCTCCGTCGGATAGATCGGGATCAAACGATCAAAATCCTTGCGGTTGATCGCATGATCAAGACTCATCCCGTTGACCGACTTGACATAAATGATCGCACGAAATTTCTCGTTATTCTTCGGCTCTCTTACGATCCCACAGACTCGATCCCCCGTATTCATATTGAAACGACGGATCTGCGCAGGACTGATATAGATGTCCTGATCGGTCGATTGATAATTTTCTCCACGCAAAAAACCGAATCCGTCCGGCAAAATCTCCAAAACGCCCTCCGCCGTCTCCGTATTCTCATCGTTGATCAGCTCCTGATACTCTTCCTTCGTGTACTGATCGACGCGTTGCGTCTTTTGCTCCTCATTAGAATTTAATTCCATGTTGCTCCTTTACAAAATCCTTGAGCTTCTCCGTGATCGGCTCCAAAAGATCTTTGTCATCCACCTCGATATTGACCGGCATCACCGGCTCATGCAGCGACATTCTGATCAATATCCATCCACTTGGAAAGCTGACTTTGACCCCTTCATAATTCGGCGAAACGATCGTCCATCCGTCCTGAGAATGAGCAAATGCCTCAAATCTTTCCAATACACCTTCTCCATAGATCTTAAAATCCGGTTCGGTGATCTTGAGACGATACTCTACACTTGATCCAGGCTGTCTCAGATCCTCGATCAAACTCTGTAGCTTTTTCCCTTCCTGATGCAGTCTCGATGCTTCGATCAGAAGCTTCGCGATCAGATACGTCCCATCGTCCAGAAAATGATTTTCCGCAAGCGCCGCATGCCCCGAGGTTTCGATCGCCAAATAGGAAGAACCCTCCCCTTCGGCATTGATGCGCTTCGCTTCATTGATCACATTTTTATATCCACGCTTAAATCGATGATGTTCTCCGCCTCTTTTTTTGATAAACTCGGTCAGCCCGTCCGACGTGATCGAATCCGTCACGATCACGGAATTAGGGTTTTCTCGAAGCACGATATCCGCTATCAAAGCGATCAAACTGTTTCGGTTGACTTCCATCCCATCATCCGTCACGATCGCCGCACGATCGACATCCGTATCAAAGATGATCCCAAGGTCCGCCTGATGCTCCAATACCGCGGCAGAGATCGACTCCATCGCCGCCTTATTCTCCGGATTCGGCTCATGATTTGGGAACATCCCGTCCGGCTCCAAAAACTGACTGCCCGTCGTGTCCGCACCAAGCGTTTCCAATACCTTTGACGCAAAAAAACCTCCTGCGCCATTTCCTGCATCCACGATGATCTTCATCCCCTGCAACGGCTTGCTCATCCCGGTTTCCTTGATGATATTGCGTACCAGAGAGTTTGAATAA
This sequence comes from Peptostreptococcaceae bacterium, assembly GCA_030532705.1. Classification (GTDB taxonomy): domain Bacteria; phylum Bacillota; class Clostridia; order Peptostreptococcales; family Filifactoraceae; genus JAUNKE01. Next base: position 48,154 of record JAUNKR010000006.1, on the reverse strand, counting down.
TCTTCCAACAGCTCGATCTCTCGGATCGACCCTCTGCCCTCGGTTTCCTCGGCACTTTCATAAAGCTCTATTGCATAGGTCAAAATATCTCTGACATCCGATTTCTCCGTGCCGCCTTCCGCTGTAAATATCTTTAATCCATTATAATAGTACGGAAGATGGCTTGCCGTGATCATGATCCCGCAATTACAGGAATAGTCTTCCCATATCGTCGTCATAAACATCGCCGGCGTCGTCGCGAGCTTACAATCCACAATGCTCACACAATGACGTTCAAACTCCTCGATCAAAAGCTCTTTGATCTTCGGTCCGGTCAATCGTGAATCCATTCCGATCGCAATACGCAAAGTATTCGCCTTATTTTTTGTTTTGGAAGTCAGCCAATGCAATATCCCACGCGCGATCGCCCGAATATCCTCATTCTCCATATTGACAGGACGGACCTCATTCTCCAGCGCGATCCCTCGTATATCTGTTCCATTCTGCAATCCCAACAAGCCGTCTTTCATAACCTCTCCTCTTTGTTTCTCTCTTATTTATTTCCGTACTTTTTCATCAGGTCGATCAAGATCTGATTTTTATCCAAACGATGATTTGCATCGATAAATCGGATCGTTCCGGTGCTCGCACGCATCACGACCGATTGGGTAGATGCTCGATTGCCGCCAAGATAGATCACGCCCTTCAAGAAGTCTCCCGATGTCACACCGGTCGCTGCAAAGTACACATCATCTCCGGTCACCAGATCTTCCATCGTAAGCACCTTATCGATCTCCTCATCGCTAAAGCCCATCTCATGACATCTCTCGACCTCATGCTCACTCATCGGGCAAAGTCTCGCCTGCATATCTCCGCCAAGGATCTTCACCGCCGCTGCAGTGATCACCCCTTCCGGCGCACCTCCCTTTCCAAAAAGGATATCCACACCGGCATCCTTCATACAGGTCGCGATCCCGCCTGCGATGTCCCCTTCGTTAAAGACCTTGATACGTGCTCCTGCCTCTCGGATCTCATGCATGATATCCAAATGACGCTCGCGATCCAAAAGTGTCGCTGTCAGCTCCTCGACCGGCTTACCCATCGCCTTTGCCACCGCATGAAGATTTTCCGTCACGGATCTAGTGATATCGATCACCCCTTTTGCTTTCGGTCCCACGATGATCTTGTCCATATAAGTATCCGGCGCTTTGAGCATACAGCCTTTTTTCGCCATAGCGATAACAGCGATCGCATTCGGCAATCCTTTTGCGATCAACGAAGTTCCGTCCAAAGGATCCACCGCGATATCAAAACTGTTACCATATCCTGTTCCAACTTTTTCTCCTATGTAAAGCATCGGTGCCTCATCAAGCTCACCCTCACCGATCACGATCTCTCCGCGGATATTCACATTCTCAAATGCACGTCGCATCCCCTCGACCGCTGCACCGTCCGCACCATTTTTATCGCCCCGTCCCATGAATTTTGCAGACGCAAGCGCCGCTGTTTCAGTAATCCTTACCAATTCCAACGCAATATTACGATCTTCCATCTTTCCTCCTGACCTACGGTTCTCAATAATCACCTTACACTCCGATGAAGGATCCCCGGATCCCCATCAACGTTTAGGCATTTCCTTTATAATTATAGTCTTATATTCCGTTTTGTGCTAGCCCTTTTCAAAAATCTTTCCGAAGCTTTCTTCCCTCCGATCGCCCAAAGCCAATCCATCGCGACCTTCCCCACAAAATAAAAGAAGTGCCGAGATTGATTTGACACTTCTTTTGTTATTTTATCTTCTTGTGTTATTTTATCTTCTTGATACGGGTCATATCTTGTTCATATATCAGCGATCCTATCTCTCGATCGTAATGGTTTTTGCATCCGCATTCCATGCGATCTTTGCTTCCAGACCGATCTTGCTGAAAGCTTTTTGAACATCGCCTAGCGGAAGAAGGACTCTTCCGTTCTCGATCATGGATTCTGAAGTTAATTCCATTCGCTCGCCATGGATCATCATAAAATTTTCACCCAAGGTTAATTGAGCTTCATTTCCTTCATTATATGAAAAGCTAACTTTTTTTGTCGCTGCATCATATTTTATATTGACTCCCAGAATATCAGCGATCATTCTCGCCGGAAGAAGTGTCGCTCCCTTATGCACTTTCGGCGCAACATCCATCATCTTCGTGACCAATTCTCCATTTTCCATCACTTGATATTCTTTAGAACCGATCTTGAGCGTGATCACGGAATTTGCATTTTTACTCTCCGGAGATGGTGCTTTAGGTGCCGGCTCTTCTTTGATCGTCGTTGCAGCTGCCGCATCCGGTCTTACACTTGAACGTGCTGAACCTCCACCTTGGTTTTGAACATTATTGTCTTCCGGCTTTTTAGGGTCTTGCTCCTTGTCCGGATTTGGTACAGGTGGTGGGACCGGTTCAGGATTCGGCTCCGGTTTTGGCATCGGCTTAGGATCCAGGTCCGGATTTGGTGCCGGTTTTGGTTGTCCCGGCTCTTTGTCCTCTATGATCTCAACATTTTGGGCAGAAACTCCCTCGAATTTATATCCTAATTTATCTATTACAATACTGATCAAATCACCATTTTTTACAGTAACATCTTTAAATGTAAGTGTGAACACATTATCATCGCTTTTTTGAATGCTGACCAATGTTGCTCCCGTAAGCTTCACCTCATCCTGTTCAATATCAAACTTCGTAAAATCGGTCAGCTCAAAAGATGAAAGCTTGATGGTCGCTTTTCCTTCCTGACCTTTTTTTATCGGGTCTATTCTAAAGTCGCTTATATTGATAATGATCGGATCAGCAAGGTTCACAACCGACAATGTCTTGCCTTCAACAAATCTTCGATCGGTCTTATCACGAAGTCTATAGTCATCGATGGTTAATTTCGCCGGATCGTAGATCACCGAAAATTTTTCGCCATATATTACATCACGACTAAGTTCCAGCTTGATCTCGTTTCCTTCTGCATATATAAATCTATGCACAGAAAGGTCTTTACTTTTCTTGCTCTCCAATTGGACAGAGAAACCTTCGATAGCAACTTTCACTTGATCTTCCGAGGTGAGATAATTCAAATCTCCTGTTGTTGTAAGGATAAGTTCTCTTAGGCGATTTTCGTTCGCTGCCACCGCTCTACTCAGTTTTACAGACGAGATAAAATCCTTCTGATCAAGTTCAAGCTCTATAGGATTTTCCATTTTCTTTACAGGCTGATCCCCGATCATTAAGGCACTTGATTCACTGTCATCTTTGCCTATGTATTTTATCCTTACCTTAGACGTCAAATAATTAATACGTTTATCCGTAGAGATTATAATAAATCCTTCGGATATGAATGTATCTTTTGATTTATAAGATGGTTTTTGTTGAAGCTCTCCTCCTAATATTGAATCAAATTCTACCTCAAACAATCCTATTTTGTTACCATTTGGATCTTTAAAACGAATTTTTTGTGCCTGTTCCTCATCAAGCTTGATATAAACTCTCGTACGATCACTAAAATTAACATGTGCCGATAAAAATCTTAAATCGATGCTCTCAGGAACGTTTTGCTTTTCTTCGGTCTCTAAAGCCACCACTTTGTCAGTCTCAACTTTAGATCCCTCTTCCTTCACCGTGACGATCTCGGTCTTCGGCTCATTTTCAACAGTGGCTACTGCCGGAGCAGTTGTTTCTTCGCTATCGGTTTGCGTTTCAGCATCTTCTGCAAATACCTGTGCTGTCAAAAAAACTACGCTCAGCGTCAACACAATAAATAGCCGTAACAAACTAATTCCCCTTCTCCCCATTGTCCGATCTCCTTTCAAAAAAAGAATTTAATTTGTCGAATATTTGTTAACTTACGTGTAGGATAACATATTCCCGTTACTGCGTCAATATATAAAAATGTTGATCGTTTAACCAAATAGTTATTATTATCAAACTATAAAATCATATTGTAGTTTTGATTGAGTTGCTTCTGTAAAAATGATCCTAAAATCAAAAAGTAGCTATCCAACCAAATGACAGCTATTCTCTTCGCATAAAAAAAGCCTGATCGCTCAGGCTCTTCCAACTATTTCTTCTGTTCTTCAAGGTAGACCTTCGATGTCGCAACATAGCCATCCGCCGCCTTTTGCAGCGACGCGATCTCCTCTTCGGTCAACTCTCGGATCACCTTTGCCGGACGACCGATCGCAAGCACACCGCTCGGGATCTCTTTTCCTTCCGTCACAAGACTGCCTGCGCCAATGATCGAGTTCTTGCCGACGACAGCACCGTTCATCACGGTCGAACCCATTCCGACCAATACATTGTCTTCAATAATGCACCCATGGATGATACAGCAGTGCCCGATCGTCACATGATCACCAAGCCTTGTCGGACTGTTTGAATCCGCATGCACCATCGTAAGATCCTGTACATTCGTGCCCTTTCCGATGCGGATCGAATTCACATCCCCACGCATCACGACGCCAAACCATACATTCGCATCCTCTGCGATCTCGATGTCACCTGTAAGGACAACATTATCCGCGATATAAGCCTTGTCCGAAACCTTCGGCAGCTTTCCTTTGAAAGTTTTAAGCAACATAAACTCCTCTTATTCTCTCTCTAATCTCTTGCCGATCCCCCAGCGCTCCACTTGCAGTCTGGTCTTATCCGCACCCAGCTCAAGCGTAACGGAACTCTCATCGACTTTTATGACTTTACCGTGAAATCCTCCGATCGTGATCACATTGTCCCCGACCTGAATATTTTCACGCATCTCCTTGACCGCCTTTTCTCTCTTTTGTTGCGGCATCACCAACAACACATAAAACAGTATCAAACCGACGACAGGGATCGCTATATTTACCAATTTTGCAGTATCCATTTCTTCTTCTCCTTATAAACAATTATCGTATGACCATTGTACTAGATAAAATTGAAATTAGCAAGCAATATTCCCCACAAAATCCATAAGCGTCAGTTTTAGCGCAGGGAAAGACAAAAGATCCCGCTGATTAAACCGAAACATCGGCCGGGTATAAGTAAGATAGGGGTTCGACACAGAAAGGAGCACAAGATGAAAAAATATACCGCAACTAAAAAATGGATGTCCATTGCCATGCTGTCGATGTTATTGCTCAGCGCATGCGCCGAGACAAAACCGGAGATAAAAACTCCCGACCCGAACAGCGCGATACATAAAGACCCTTCCGATATGCCAAAGCAGGAATGGCTTCCGGTCGTTCTATCCGATGAAGTCGTCAAAGCCTACTTGGAATACAATACGAGCGACGAACCGGTCTCCGCGATCTACAGCCTTTATCTTTCCACCACCAAAAAGACCGTGGACTATGCTGACAGCGAATTCGGGAATATCGTTGTCAAAAATATCGACGATGTCACTGCGATCGCGATCATCAACTACCGCGACGGATCGACCGAAGAAGTCCGATTGATCAAAGATCCCAAACGCAAAGACCGATGGTTCCCGATCGAATACTACGAAAAAACACCGCCACAATATGAAGAAAAATTCGTGATCATCTCCTATCGGGATGGCAACTTCTATTACGACGAAGCCGAATGGGTCATGAGCGATCAGACCGAACGTATCAAAGAGCTTGAAGCGCTCGGGATCAAAATGGGCTTTGAGAACGGCTACTATGTCTATAACGAAAAAGAGATTTTTGTCCCGATGAAGATCGATCAGGAAACAAAATTTTATCTGCTCGCGCCAAGCCTCAGCTTTTTTGAAGCGGCACAGCTCGATCGTTTCCAAAAAAATGTAGAAGACAAAGTCTTCAACGGCTACTACGATATCTATGTAAAAGACGGAAAACCTTTCAAAGTTTTCCAAGTCTTCGTCCCTTAACGAGAGATCTCCTGCAAACAGGCAAGGTCACTCACAATACAGGAAATATGATCCGTGATCCCAATACGATATCGACAGTTCACAGAACTCTACCAAAAAAGCAGCTCAACAAAGGGCTGCTTTTCATCGTTTATCTCATTTCAAACTAATATCCATACTGCTCAAAAAACTCTTTTCTAAAATCAAGCAATCGATCCTCCATGATCGCCTGACGGACCTGCTTCATCAGATCCAACAGGAAATGCAGATTATGCGTCGTGATCAAGCGGGAAGCAAGGATCTCATTCGCCTTCACTAAGTGACGGATATACGCTCTGGAATAATTTCTGCAGGTATAGCAGGAACAATTCGGATCCAGCGGTGTAAAATCTTCCTGATACGTCGCATTACGCACCACGATCTTACCCACCGAAGTCATCGCCGTTCCATTTCGTGCGATCCTTGTCGGAAGCACGCAGTCAAACATATCGACCCCTCGGATCACTCCTTCGATCAGATCATCCGGGCTTCCTACCCCCATCAGATAGCGAGGCTTGTCCTTCGGCATGATCGGTGTCAGATTTTCAAGCACCGAATACATCAGCTCCTTCGGCTCTCCGACCGAAAGACCGCCGATCGAATACCCCGGAAAATCCATCTCGATCAACTGCATCGCCGACTCATAGCGCAGATCATCATACATCCCGCCCTGAATGATCCCGAACAACGCCTGATCCTCCTTGCGCTGATGAAAATCCAAACCACGCCTTGCCCATCTCGTCGTACGCTCCAAAGAGTTTTTTACATAATTACGATCCGCCGGATAAGGCGCACATTCATCAAAGCTCATAATTATATCCGCCCCAAGCGCATTTTGGATCTCGATCGCTTTCTCCGGGCTGATAAAATGCTTTGACCCATCCAAATGCGAGCGAAACTCAACGCCCTCCTCCTTGATCTTGCGCAAAGCCCCAAGGCTGAACACCTGAAAACCGCCACTGTCTGTCAGGATCGCACGATCCCAGTTCATAAACTTGTGCAGACCGCCTGCCTTTTTGACCAGCTCATGCCCCGGTCTCAAATACAGATGATAGGTATTCGACAGGATGATCTTCGCATCCATCTCCTTCAGCTCCTCCGGCGTCATCGACTTCACCGTAGCCTGTGTTCCCACCGGCATAAAGATCGGTGTATCGATCACACCATGTGGCGTGTGCAATCTGCCCAGACGAGCGCCCGACTGTTTGCAGGTTTTTATCAATTCATAACGTATTGCTGGCATAACTCTCCTTTATCGAATAAACATCGCATCCCCGAAAGAAAAAAAACGATATCCTTCCTGTACTGCGATATTGTAAGCGTTCAAAATATTTTCTCGGCTCGAAAAAGCCGATACGAGCATGATCAAAGTGGACTCCGGAAGATGAAAATTCGTGATCAGAGCATCCGCCATCTGAAATTTATACGGTGGATAAATAAAGATCTCCGTATCTCCCTCCAAATTTTTGAGCTTCCCATCGACTGCCGCAGACTCCAAAGTCCTCACCGAAGTCGTTCCGACACAGATGATACGCTTTCCCTGCTTTTTCGCAAGATCGATCCGCTCGGCAGTATCCTTCTCGATCTTATAATACTCCGAATGCATCTTGTGATCCTCCAGCTCCTCAGCGCTCACCGCCTTAAAAGTGCCCAATCCGACATGGAGCAACACATTTTCGATCTGCACGCCCTTGCGGCGCAGCTTCTCCAGCATATCATCCGTAAAATGAAGCCCCGCCGTCGGTGCCGCCGAAGATCCCACGACCTGCGAATAGACCGTCTGATAACGCTCCTGATCCTCCAACTTCTCCTTGATATAAGGCGGTAAAGGCATCGTCCCGAGCTTTTCCAACAACTCCTCAAAGACCCCATCATATTCAAAACGAACGATCCGCATCCCTTCTTCAAGCTCCTCGACCACTTCGGCACAAAGCTCCTCCGAAAAAACGACCTTCGCTCCGACCTTCACTCGCTTTGCGGGCTTTGCCATCACTTCCCAGCACTTCAGATCCATCCTCTTCGTCAAAAGAAATTCGATCTTCGCCCCTGTCTCCGCCTTCGTCCCATAGATACGGGCAGGCAAGACACGAGTGTTATTCATCACCAGTACATCATTCTCGCCAAGCAGATCCAATAGATCCGTAAAAACACCATGCTCGATCTCCCCTGTCACCTTGTCCAGCTTCAACAGCCGAGAACTGCTCCGATCCGCAAGCGGAAACTGAGCGATCCGATCCAATGGCAGATCATAAAAAAAATCCTTCGTATTCACTATAACTCCATTTTCTTTATAAAAGTAAAGCGTGAAAAATGAAGAGTGAAGTTAAAAAAACTCCTCTCGACCTCTCAACACTCCACTCCCAACACTCCACTCTCAACACTATCTATTGATGGTTACTCCCTGAAAATAATACTGCAAGATCTGACGATAATTATATCCACGATCCGCCATACCTTTCGCTCCATACTGACTCATGCCGACCCCATGGCCATAGCCTCGCCCGACAAAAATAAAATTATTCCCCATCACGAGCCCGCCCTGTGTGGTGATCGTCGTCGGTCCATATGCCAACGGCTGATTGGTCACATTCGGCTGATGTTGCTGTGGTTGTTGAGCCGGAGTCTGTTGCGGTTTCTCCGTCTCCTTCGGCTTGTTCGCAGGCTCCTGTGCTTGCTTTGGCGCAGTTTGCTTATCCAAAACAGCCGACAGATTCTTGAACAAAGTCTCCAGCGATTGCTGCTCCGTTTTTTTCTCAGGTCGATCTGAAGACGATATCGACGCCCCTGCTACTCGGTTATTTCCCTGTATCGTAAAGAAAATACTCTTTAGCTTATTACTTCCAAGCACGGTTCGGATGCGTTCCCTTTTGAGCGTATGCATCCCATTCGTTCCATGGATCGTCAGCTCCATCACCCGACCATTCGTCGAGATCTTCGGAATGCTCAATCCGACCACATCCCCGATATGCACCCCGGCACTTGCCAGCCGTTGCTTAATCTCCAAGCCGCTGATCGAAACAGACCATAGATCATGAGGACTGCCCAAAGAAAACGGGTCGCTCACTCCCGTAAGATAAGGCTTCCATGCACTGCCCCAAATATTGTTGCTGCTCTCCGTCTGACCTCCACTGCTCGAGTGAAAATACCCTTCAGCAACACCGCCTCCATAATACATCAGCTCTCCCGAAGTCATCTCCACCGCATAATTGCTCATCGGCGTCTCTGCACTCATTCCCCCATAGACCTGACAATTCGTTGTATTACACATGTGAAAACCCTCTCCCACATGCTTATTGATATTCGTCAAAGTATAATTTCTTGCCACAACACTCTGAGCCTTCAGTGCTTCAATATGCCAAGAAGACGGCATCTCCTTCGGCACCACCCCTTTGAGATAATTATCCAAACCGATGATATTGATCGCAATAATCTTTTTTCCATCATGAAGAATATGAGCTTTTTCTCGATATTTCATCCCCTCGATGATTACAATCCCGTCTGCACTCTCAATATACTGATCCACACCGCCAAATAGTGCAATGCTTTTGCCATCATTCGTCTGCATGATAATATTCGACTGTGTATTTACCTGATACCCTTGCGTATAATGATCGCTCGCCGGATAAAAAGCTCCATTGCTATAATAAACCATCCCACCGCTGACACTTGCTTCCTCATACGAAGAATACGACTGGGTCGAATAATAGATCGCGCCTGCCTTCGTGACCCGAATCTGCGACGCATTCGTCGATAAAATCACTCGACCGCCCGAAGACACATACAACTGCGATCCGCCGATTGTATAACTCGTCTTCGCTTTACTCCCATAAATCAGCCCTACTCTCAGCTTAAAATTATTATCATATCCATTTGCCCATGAGATGGAGGTCAACAACATCATCCCGATAAGCAAAGTCACCATTCGTCTGATCATTTTATTCATAATTACCTCTTTTTTATCCCAAAATGCTCATACGCAAAATCCGTCGCCACACGCCCTCGATTTGTCCGATTCAAAAAACCTCGCTGGATCAAATACGGCTCATACACTTCCTCAATCGTCTCCCGATCTTCTCCGATCGCCGCCGCTAAAGTCTCCACACCGACCGGACCGCCCCCAAACTTATTGATAATCATCAAAAGCATCCGCTTATCCGTAATGTCCAGTCCTTCCTTATCCACCTCAAACATATCCAGCGCCGCCTGTGTACTTCTAAGATCAATTCGACCGGTCCCACGCACCTGTGCAAAATCTCGCACCCTTTTTAACAGACGGTTTGCGATTCTCGGCGTTCCCCGAGATCTTCTTGCCAATTCAAGCGAAGAATCTTCGTCGATGTCCACCCCCAAAATGCCCGCCGATCGCTGAATGATCTGTTGCAATTCATGATCCTGATAAAGATCCAGATTCAAAATCACCCCAAAACGATCCCGAAGCGGAGAAGTCAACATCCCCGACCTTGTTGTTGCACCTACCAATGTAAATTTCGGCAAATCCAAACGAATCGACCGCGCTGAAGGTCCCTTCCCGATGATAATATCGATCGCCCGATCTTCCATCGCCGGATAAAGAATTTCCTCCACGGTTCGATTCAGACGATGAATCTCATCCACAAAAAGAACATCCCCATCCATCAAATTTGTCAAAATTGCTGCCAAATCTCCCGATCGCTCAATCGCCGGCCCTGAAGTCACCTTAATATTCGCATCCATCTCATTCGCAATGATCGTAGAAAGAGTCGTTTTACCCAGTCCCGGCGGTCCGTAAAGCAACACATGATCCAGCTGATCACCACGCTGTTTTGCCGCCTGTATAAAGATATCCAGCTGCATCTTCGCTCGCTCTTGTCCGATATACTCATCCAATCGCTTCGGACGCAACGAACTTTCAATTTCGATATCATCCTTCTGAAAACTCGAACTGATCAGTCGCTGTTCATCAAACATCCTACCCTCCTACAGCTTGCTCAATTTACTCAAAGCCACCTTTACCAACTCATTCGTTTGCGCCTTATTGTTCACTGCAAGCGCATCCTCAATCGCAACACTCGCCTCCGATTTGTTAAACCCTAAACTCAACAACACTTCCAATGCTTCATCATAGCTTGAATCCAAAATATTACTGATGTTAACCGTCGGAAGATCCGACTTTCGATCCACCTTATCCCGCAGCTCTACAATGATCCGCTCCGCCGTCTTCTTCCCAACACCCGAAGCCTTTGCCAACATGTTGACATCCCCGCGCAAAATAATCGCCTGAAGATTTTCTACATCATAGGTCGAAAGGATGCTGAACCCCGCCTTCGGTCCGACCTTCGACACTGACGTCAAAAGTTCAAACATCTTCATCTCCCGCTTATCCCAAAAACCGAGCAGTGAAATATCATCCTCACGCACATTCAATTTCGTATAAAGACGTGCCGTCTTCCCCATCTCCAAATTTCGATTCGTAAACTGAGAAGTCGTCAGCCTAAACCCGATTCCACCTGTCTCCAAAATCACATGATCCAAATAAATCTCCGTTACAGTCCCTGTAATATATCCGAACATAATCTCTCCTAGACCTTAAACATTTTTGAAAAACGATTCGTGCTGCAATGTCCGATCGCAATCGCCAGCGCATCTGCCGCATCATCCGGCTTCGGGATCGTTTTAAGCGCAAGAAGTCGCTGTACCATATCTTGAATCTGCCTTTTATCCGCACGTCCGTAACCACAAACACTCTGCTTCACCTGCAAAGGCGTATATTCAAAAAGTTCCACCCCTTTATTCATCACCGCCAGGACCAATGCTCCACGCGCTTGCGCCACATCGATCGCCGTCTTTGTATTCTGATTAAAAAACAATTCCTCAATCGCCACTTCATCCACAGCATATTCCGCCAGCAGGGTCTCCATCGCATCATAAAGCATCTTGATCCGCTTGGCATAACTCGTCTTGGCAGGTGTCGTGATCACCCCGTAATCCACCACCTTGTAGCGATTTCCGTCATAATCGATGATCCCATAGCCCACAATCGCAAGCCCCGGATCAATCCCAAGTACTCTCATAAATCTCCGATCCTTGTCCCACAGACAATCCATCCTCGAACTTTCCATCCCCTATTATATCCTTTATTCAACGATTTGGCAATTCAGGCGCAAAAATAGCACAGCCTATTAAGCCGTGCTATTTTTTGATCCTACTATAAGGACTATTATTTGTTTACTGTTACAGATTTTGTCTCTGCATCCCAATCCACATTTGCTTTTAGACCAAGCTCTGCAAATGCTTTTTGAATATCTGTCAATGGTAGAAGGATTCTTCCGTTTACATTGAGAATGTCTGCTGTCAGCGGCATCGATTTGCCGTTTACCATCATGAATTTTTGTCCCAATGTTAGTTGTACTTTTGCTTCTCCATACATGAAGTTTGCTGTTTTTGTCATCGGCTCATATTTTACTTCAACGCCAAGGATCTCTGAGATCATTCTTGCAGGAAGAACGGTTCTGCCCATGTGGATCATCGGTGTAACATCCATTGTTCTTTCTACTTCTTGTCCGTCCACGACAACCGTATATTTCATATCGCCGATCGTCAATTTTGTCGAAACTTTGCTGTCCGGTTTGATTTCAGGCATTTCGTCCACTTTTTTGATATCCTTCTTGTCCTCTGCCTTGTTGTCAGCTTTTTTGTCCGCTCCCGGTCTTACCGATGAATATGAACTTCCACCACTAGATGCCGGAGGTGCCGGTTGTGGATCTTGTGGTTGTGGCATAGGATCTTGTGGTGCCTCGATCACATTTTCCGCACTCGCTCCCAGTTTTACATTTTCTATGACAAACCCTTTGACGCTTTTGCTTTCTTTTCTTATAGAATTACTATACTGCACATTCTCATGATATTCAACTGTCACATCCTGCCGGTCTGTAAATGCTGTATCATTGCCCAATGTCAAAACGATTTGCGTTGATCCTCCTTGGATACTAACAAAAGTTATATCTGCGTCTTTCAATTCATCCGGTGAAACAATAGTAAATAATTCATCATTTGTCCCTTGAGCTGAAAGTTTTTCTTTCGCATCTAGAACTAAAGTAGCCTTAAATGGCTTTTGAGCCCCCTGTGCATTTTGAATTTTTCCACTAAACCGACTGCCTTCTGCCAGTTTATCTCCCAAATATTTCACTGGAGAATTTGGCTTTGGATCATAAGTTAGTGTGATATTGCTGTTTACTTTGACCTGTTTATTAAGGGTAATTAGAATTTTATTACCATTCTCCGTTGTTATCCTTTCGATACGAACATCATCACCAACGCCTGACAGACTAAATCCTGCGTTTTTCGCTTGTTCAGCATCTAACTCTAGATTATTGATCAGATCTTTTGGCATTTGTAAGACTATCTGGTCTGTTAGTGTCACGGGATCTGCCGGTGCTACTGTAATCTTTATGATCTGTCCTTCTTCTGTGAATTCTTTTGCTGTATAGCCTGATGCCATTGCTTTTACTTTGATCTGGTACTCTTTTGCTTCAGCCAGTTTTGTGTTCACTAACACTTTCTTGCTCGTTGAGTCCATCTTAAAGCTTGCGTGGTCTCCAAAATTCAAAATCTCAAATGTTGCATCAGCTACTGCTTGTGTATTCCCATTATCTTTTACGGATAATGTTACTACGGTAGCATCTGCATTTACATTCTCATTCCCTACTTTTAGTCCTTGTTCTACTTGAGCAGACAGATCTCCAAATGTTTTTGGGTCTGCCGGTGCTACCGTGATCTTTATGATCTGTCCTTCTTCTGTGAATTCTTTTGCTGTATAGCCTGATGCCATTGCTTTTACTTTGATCTGGTACTCTTTTGCTTCAGCCAGTTTTGTGTTCACTAACACTTTCTTGCTCGTTGAGTCCATCTTAAAGCTTGCGTGGTCTCCAAAATTCAAAATCTCAAATGT
>JAUNKR010000006.1:0-34259 GCA_030532705.1 Peptostreptococcaceae bacterium | reverse complement strand
TTCTCATTCCCTACTTTTAGTCCTTGTTCTACTTGAGCAGCCAGATCTCCAAATGTTTTTGGATCTGCCGGTGCTACCGTGATCTTTATGATCTGTTCTTCTTCTGTGAATTCTTTTGTTGTATAACCTGGTGCCATTGCTTTTACTTTGATCTGGTACTCTTTTGCTTCAGCCAGTTTTGTGTTTACTAACACTTTCTTGTTCGTTGAGTCCATCTTAAAGCTTGCGTGGTCTCCAAAATTCAAAATCTCAAATGTTGCATCAGCTACTGCTTGTGTATTCCCATTATCTTTTACGGATAATGTTACTACGGTAGCATCTGCATTTACATTCTCATTCCCTACTTTTAGTCCTTGTTCTACTTGAGCAGCCAGATCTCCAAATGCACTGTCCGCAAAAGCGTGGATACTACCCACATTAACCATCGTGACGACCATTAAGAATGCCGTCAGGACGGATAATGCTTTTTTGAATTTGTTCATTTCATTTTCCTCCTTGAAAATAATTTGTCCTCGCTCCTACGCGGGACGATTTTTTGTGGATCTTTTTGCTTGCTTCGGCTGATAAGAATCGCCGAAGGTGCAGTCTGATCCGTTTACATCTTGTATATCGTCCGTTCGCCCAAAAACCTTAACCGTTATTTTTATATTTTTTGTTCCATATTTTTTTATATGCATTGAAAACAGGAAACTTTTCCCTATCACTATTACAAACTTGTTATATCAATGCTCAGCGAATTTTATCTTATACTAATACCTAATATGCTGCAGAAAAAATATTCTTTTCCCGTTCCGATGGAACGGCGGAACGGTGGGGTTACGAACCTAACCTGATTTTTGAGCGTAGCGATAAAAATCTCCGGTAGGTTCCATGCATGGGTTGACGAGATATACAATGACTGCAAGGAAATTGTATATCCGTAACCTACTGCCACCGTTCCCTACAAAGTGAAAAACAAAGAACAGTTATTCAAAATATAAATAGTTGACAACTCTTTGTTTTAATAGGCTTAAGTATGATATGAAGGGAGAAATAATAAGTAAAAAAAGAAATCCGCGCGACTGTTGGCAGCTGTGCTGATTTCTTTTTGGGGTTGTGTGATTTCGGTATTTGCTATTTTATTTCTCGATGATCACGGATTTGGTATTTGCGTCCCAGTCTACTTTTGCCTCGAGTCCGAGCAGGGCAAATGCTTTTTGGATGTCGGTGAGCGGAAGCAGGATCCTGCCGTTCACATTGAGGATGTCTGCGGTCAGCGGCATCGCTTTGCCGTTTACCATCATGAATTTTTGTCCCAAGGTGAGCTGTACGCTTTCTTTGCCGAGCATAAAGTTTGCCGTTTTGGTAGCCGGGTTGTATTGGACTTGTACGCCGAGCAGCTCGGAGATCATTCTTGCCGGAAGTACGGTTCTTCCCTGATGGATCTGCGGTGCCGTGTCCATGGTTTTTTCCGTTTTTTGTCCGTCGATCATTACGGTGTAGCCGGTTGAGCCGATCGTCAATGTGGTCGATACTTTTTGGGTCGTGGTTGTTTTTTGTTCTTCTTTTTTGGTTTCTTGTTTCGGGTCTTGTTTTTTGTCGTTCGGTTTCTTTTTCGGGTCGGGTGCTGAGGAGAGTCCTCCACCTCCGCCTCCTCCGCCGGATGGCGGCGCCGGTGATGCCGGTGGTTGTGATGATGAATTCGATCCCTGATCATTGTTTGATTTCGGTACCGTCGTGATCTCTCCTTGGCTGTTCAGCACGCCTTCGATCGGCGAGAGGTCTTTTGCGGTTGCCATCGCTCCTTGGATCATCAGTGCATCTTGATTCCCCGCGGGTGCGGTATAAATTAGTTTTATAGTTTTTCCGATCGGTGTTATCCCATTGATCTGTTTGATCCGAAGCCATCCGTCTTCTCCGACAAAAGTCTTTAATTCTTCGATCGGTAGCGACAGTTTTTCTTCTGTCAACATAAAAAGCTGAATGCCTTGAATATTTTCCTGTTTTCTAAAGGAACGATCCGACGCAAGCACTAGGGTATCGCTATTGCCGACCTCAGCAATCGGGGTACCGGGCACATTATTGTTGATGGGGATGGTCTGATCGACTTTTGCCGTGAACTGTAGCTCAAAATTGCTCATCGGTGTATCGGCAAAGAAAATATGCTCGTTTGGGGCATCGGTCGGTGCGTATGTGACTTTTACTCTGTCGCCTTGTCTGATCGCGTTTGCGAGGGCAAGTGTCGCTTTGCCGTTTTGGATCGCTACTTTTGTTATGTTGTTGCCTTCGATCATAAAGCCGTGATTTCCTGCTGTTTGGGCAAATTCTTTGATCTTGCCGGCGATCGGTGACGGCAATGGAACAATGATCGTGTCAAACTGCGGTTTGTCGGATTCTTGGTTTTGCTTGACCGCTATTGCATTGTTATCTCCCATCGCTTCGTTGCCATCGAGCGGCAGATCATCGTGGGTGCCGTTTGGCATCGGCTCTCTCGCCGGCTGCATCTCATCGGCATGAACATTGGTTGCATTTGCCATCGTGAGTAGCATCGCAGATGCCGTCAGGATGGATAAAAGTTTTTTGAATCGCTTCATTTTTGTATTCTTCCTCCATAAAAATATCCGAAAGCAAAGCACATCCCTCACGCAGATCGGTTCGTGATCGAGCCGTTCCTCATGAGGGATGCGGTTTACTTTTCATAAAATGTTAGTAGTCGCTACTATGTCTCGAAACTCATAGAGACTATGATACAAAATTTAGGTGTATATTGTCAACCCTTTTTTGTTTTTTCCAAAGATATTTTTTGCGGCGGATCGTGGGGGATTGCGGCTCGATTATTGTTCAAAGAAGAGCTTCATGTCTTCCTCGACACTACCGATCCCTGCGATACCGAATTTTTCAACAAGGACATTCGCAACATTCGGTGAAAGGAATCCCGGAATCGTCGGTCCGAGGTGGATATTCTTCACGCCCAGTGCAAGCAGTGCAAGCAGTACGATGACCGCTTTTTGCTCGTACCATGCGATGTTGTAGATGATCGGTAGTTCATTGATATCTTCAAGTCCGAATACTTCTTTCAGTTTGAGTGCGATCACTGCCAATGAGTAGGAGTCGTTGCACTGTCCTGCGTCAAGAACTCTCGGAATTCCGCCGATATCGCCCAATGCCAATTTATTGTATTTGTATTTTGCACAGCCTGCAGTCAAGATCACGGTGTCTTGAGGCAATGCTTTTGCAAAATCGGTATAGTAATTTCTCGCCTTGCTTCGTCCGTCACAGCCGCCCATTACGACGAATTTCTTGATCGCGCCGCTCTTCACCGCATCAACGACTTTGTCTGCAAGCTGCATTACCTGATGATGTGCAAATCCGCCGATGATCTCTCCTGTTTCGATCTCTGTCGGGCTCTTACATTTTTTAGCCATTTCGATGATCTCGCTGAAATCCTTGACTTCTCCGATCTCACCCGGAATATGCTTGCATCCGGGGAAGCCTGCGGAGCCTGTTGTGAACACGCGATCTTTGTAGCTGTCTTTCGGCGGAACGATACAGTTTGTCGTCATCAGGATCGGACCGTTGAAGGACTCGAATTCTTCTTTTTGTTGCCACCATGCATTTCCATAGTTTCCAACGAAGTGGTCGTATTTCTTAAATGCCGGATAGTAGTTTGCCGGAAGCATCTCGGAGTGCGTATAGATATCTACGCCGGTCCCTTTTGTTTGCTCAAGAAGCATCTCGAAATCTCGAAGGTCGTGACCGGATACCAAGATCCCCGGATTGTTGCGAACGCCCAAGTTGACTTTTGTCATTTCCGGATTTCCATAAGTCGAAGTATTTGCTCGATCTAGAAGCTCCATCCCTTGAACACCGGCATTTCCTGTATAAAGCACAAGCTGTACCAGCTCTTCCGCGCCCAGATTGTCGTTCAATGTTTTTGCCAATGCCATCTGCAAGAAGGAATCTACATTCTCATCGTCATAACCAAGCACATTCGCATGCTTGCTGTATGCCGAAAGACCTTTCAATCCATAGATGATCAGCTCACGAAGGCTTCGGATATCCTCGTTCTCTGTTGCCAAAACGCCGACTGTCTTCGCTTTTTCTTTCATTTCTTCAACGTCATTACTCTCCCAGAATGCTGCCGGAGAAAGTTTGGATGTATCTTTTACTTGAAGAAGAAGCTCTTTTTTGCGAGCAAGTGTCTCTTTTATTCTTGCGATAAAAACTTCTTCGTCGAAGTTTGCATTTGTAATTGTTGTAAATAGGTTCAAAGTGATCAGATGATTGATCTCTTTATCGATCGTCTTTCCTTCTGCTCTCAGCTGAGTCGTAATCTCGGAGATCCCTTTGGATACATAGACCAAAAGATCTTGTATATTTGCTACTTCCGGTGATTTTCCGCAAACGCCCATTTTTGTACAGCCTTTATTTCCCGCTGTCTCTTGGCACTGATAACAAAACATTAGATTGTTTGATGCTAGATTATTCATAATTTCCTCCATTTTTTAACCAAGTTTCCTAAAACCATAATCATAACTTTATGCTCTTATTTTACACAGAACTTGTCCTTTTTTCTGTAACATCTGTTACGCTTTCAAAAAAAATCGACCGATCATAAAAAGATCAGTCGATCCTGGTTTCAAATTGGTTTCAAAAATGAAATCGTGCTTGCTCTATACCATGTTCAGTACAAATACCTTCATACCCTCTTTATCTCCCTTAAAAAATTTTTGTCAAAAGAAATGTATTCTATTTCCTAAAATACCTTATGGCGCTTGTGTGATCTCAAATGGGATGCTCATTTCGACTTTTTCAGGTGCTTTTTTGAATTCTTCGCTATCATCGTAAGGTTCGTCCACAAGTTTTCCAGCGACATCATAGTAATCCAGCGACTGTGTTTTGGATAATTCAAAGACTAATTTGTAAGTCCCCGGTTTGAGCGGAATCAGCAATTGGAATCTTGCCTCGTCAAAACCCTCTATGGTAGTGACTACTTGACCTAGATCATCCGTCTCGTAAACCTTGCCGTCTTCGTCATAGATCTTCGCCAGATCCACCTCGTACATATCGCTCGGATAACCATGTTCATTTTTAATCTTTATTTTGAATTTTGTTCCTACCTTATCGATAAATATTTGATGGAGCTGTGCAGTAAAGCCTGTATTTTGACTGATCTGATTTAATCGGATCACTCTTCCGCCTTGAATTTGCTTGATATGGATCGGAAATTTCCAGTCTCCTTTATAGATGTTGTCATACTTCCCATCGAAATCCTTGATCGTTTCAAGGGTAGATCCCTCATTCATCGACTCAATTTCTTCGGCACAAAGAACAAAATCCAGCGTTTTTTTGTCTTTTGTATCATCATTAAATCCCAGATACCATTCCGCCCATCCGACATAGGTGTTATCTCCCTGATATCGAACCGATGTTATTCCGGATCTTTGCATAACATTCCCATCAAACCGCCAGTCCACATTCACTTCTTTGCCCAAGTATTTGTCACTTTCGATGACATAGCCATAGGAAAGCACATCGCCGGTATAGATCATATCCGACAGGGTGATCTTTATGCCATTGCTCTTGCTTTCGATCGACAGTTCATCACTGTATTCCTCATACTGTGTTCGATCAAAAAGCGAGAAGATCTTGGAATAGATCGGCAAATTCTGCGTATATCCCGGGAAGGCAAAGCCTGCCATAAAGACGATGAGACATGCTGCCGCAACCCGAAGAAATGCAGGATCTCTTCTTTTCTTCCTTTCATAGCTTTTATAGACCATTTGGACTCGATCCTCAAGCTCCTTCGGGATCTTTATTTTATCAAAATCATTGGTATTCATAGTTCCTCCTTAATCAAAAACTTCTTCAAGGTCAACTCCACACTCAAACAGTATGCCCCTGACCAACTCTCCACACTACACTCTCCACTCTTCATCCTTATAACTGCACAGCCCTGTTTCGCTTGGTTTGGTCTCGGAATTATAACTTCACTCTCGCTCGTTTTACTTCTCGCCAACCCATCCTCTAGTGTAGAGGGTGGAGGGGATCCATGTTATATAAATGCTCTGTGTGAAGGTGCGATCATCTACTTAACATCGAAAGACCTACAAAGTATCTTCAAAACAACTCCACTCTCTTCTCTCCACACTCTACTCTAAACTACAGTTCTTTTCTCAGTTTCCCAAGTGCTCGATGGATCTTGCTTTTGACAGTACTCTCTTTTAGCTTCATCGCTTGTGAGATCTCAATGATCTTGCGGTCCTCAAAATATCTTCGATGGATGATCTCTCTTTCTTCATCACTTAGTTTTTCGAGCGAGCGGATCAGATCGATCACCTCATCCTGATCGGAGTCGGTACTGCTTAGATCGAGTGTTTCGTCAAAGGGCCGGTCATTCCTTCGTTTTCTGAGTGCATCCTTACAAACATTGATCAATATGCGGATGACCCAGGTATCAAAATATTCTTCTCTGTCCAGACGGTCTATGCTCTCGATAGCTTTGACCATCGTATCTTGTACGCAATCGAGCGCATCCTCTTTGTTTGTCATATATGAGAATGCGATTCGGTACAATTTGTCTTCTCTTGTCTGCATCAGTCGCTGAAATCGCTCCGAATTGTTCATCGCCTTTCTCCTTTTCTTATAGCCGGCTAAAAGTTTTTCCTTTGTCTATTAGACGTATCATCTATGTAAAAAGTTGCATTCTTTTTTTATTTTAGCATATTGAGATCTTAAACAACAAAAAAGATGCTCTCTTGTCAAAGAAAACATCTTCTATGGTTTTTAGGATAAAATTTTCATTCTTTCTATATTGTCGGATTGTCATAAGCCACAATCCGTTTGTACTCCTGTTCGTCAAACAGAAACTATAGTTTGATGAATATAGGAATATTTGTATTTGATGTAATTTTGTCTTTGCGCATCGTGTCACAGTTTTCTTGCTGTTTTTTTCTATGTTTGATTTGTATGACCATCCTGCTCTCTTGCCATCTCGCTTTTGTTCTGATACATTCTTTTGTCGGCGAGACGGATCAGGTCGTAGATATTATCGATCTCTTCTTGGGATGAGGCATTGCCCAAAGCAAAGCTGATCTTTACCACACCATTGCGCGCGTTGAAGATCTCGACACTTTCTTGGAGCTCAGCTCGAAATTTATTGAATTTGCTTTCGCTACAACTTTCAAACAACCCGAGAAATTCATCGCCGCCGTTTCGACCGACAAAGCCATAGTTTTTCGCTGTCCTCATAAGTATTTTGCCAAATGATCGGATCAGCACATCCCCTACGCTATGTCCATAATTATCATTGAGTTTTTTGAGCCCGTTGAGGTCGATCGCCATCACCATCAGCTCCGGCGGAAGTTTTCTTGCAGAGAAGTATTCCAGCATGGCATCGCATTCCCCACGATTCGGCATTCCTGTCTGCTGATCGATGCTCGCTCGGATCCCGAGCTCTTTGTTGCGATTTTCCAATCGGATCATCGCAAGAACCTGAATGCAGTAGATGATGACCATCAACACGGAGCCGATCATCATCGCTTGACGGACATTGGTGATGCGTACCAATTTGTTTTCGGAAAAATGCTCTGCGATATAGGTTGCCTCATTGGCGAGCCGATAATGCTTCTCACTGAGGAGATACAATCTTTCGGATGAACCGCCTCCACGCACCCTAATGATCTCATCTTGGATCTGATCCCAGACTTTGTCCATCTCTTCAAATTTTTCACGATAGGAGCCGTTTTTTGAATAGATGTTTCCCTTCTCTTTGCTATGGCGTATCTCTCGTGCAATGTTTTCAAGCTCTAATGCGATCCCGTTATTTTTTGATCCGCTCGCTTCCAGTTTGACCAAACGCTGTGTCCCTCCACGCAAAAGTCCCGTGTAGTTGATCAGCTTGGCATCTCCCTGTATCTCATAAATATAGTCGAAGATCAGCATATTCGTGATCATCAGTGCGATAATGATCGAGCCTGAAATGACGATGGTCACCTTTCTCTCGGATATTCTTTGGTTTCTAAAATTTTTCATTGGAGTGCTCATATCTTTCTAATTCAAATTTTCAAAATGATCTTTAATATATTTCGACTTTGAGCCCAAAAACCTTAATTTGATTTACTTTTTTAACCATCCGTGCCCTCGGTCTTTCACTCCTACCTCCAACATTCCGGAAGCATCCGTGCCTCGCCTTGTGCTTACGGGCTACGATCGTTGTTAGTAACTTTTGTCATCCTCCTATGAAATTCAATATCCAAAACACCATCCGGCCGGTAGCGTTTCTCATTTGACGTTCATTTTCCCTTTGCAGATCTGTCTGTGATTTTTTTTATACAAAAAGCGCAACAATCGAAACTGCTGCGCCTTTGATCTAATTATTCGTTTTCATCAAATTCGGATCTTGTGTAATCTTCTTCGGAAGTGGATTCGACAACCGGAATTTCCGGGATTTCTCCACCGAGGATTTCAATCGATTTGTATCTCTTCAGCCCTGTTCCTGCCGGAATAAGCTTTCCGATGATAACATTTTCTTTCAGTCCGATCAGATTGTCCTTGCTTCCTTTGATCGCCGCTTCGGTCAATACTCTCGTTGTCTCTTGGAACGATGCCGCTGACAAGAAAGAGTCTGTTGCAAGCGATGCTTTGGTAATACCCAGTAAGGTCTGCTTATAAGTTGCAGGCTCCAAGCCTTCTGCTTCGACCATCGCATTGACTCTACGCACTTCGGCAAGGCTGACCAATGAACCGGATAGGAATGTTGTATCGTTCGGTTCTTCGATCTTCACTTTGCTTAGCATTTGTCGCGCGATGATCTCGATATGCTTGTCGTTTACGTCTACACCCTCGTGCTTATACACACGCTGTACCTCTTTGACGATGTAGTCTTCTACACCTGTAACTCCTTTGATCCTTAGGATGTCTTGCGGGTTGATCGATCCTTCTGTCAATGGATCGCCCGGTTCGACTCTTTGTCCATCCGTACAGTTGATACGAAGTCCATAAGGGATCTGATATTCATGTTCTTCACCATTTGCATCGATGATGTGAACGTCTTTTCGCTTATTGTTGATATTTTCTACGATCTTTACGGTTCCGGCTACTTCGGAGATCACGGCAAGCCCTTTCGGTTTTCGTGCTTCGAAAAGCTCCTCGACCCTCGGCAAACCTTGCGTGATGTCACCACCTGCGACCCCGCCGGTGTGGAATGTTCTCATCGTAAGCTGTGTACCCGGCTCACCGATCGACTGTGCCGCGATGATACCGACCGCTTCCCCGACATTGACATGCTTGCCGGTTGCCAGGTTGCGTCCGTAACATTTTGCACAGACTCCATGCTTGGATTCGCAGTTGAGCACCGTACGTAGCAATACGGATTCGATATCTGCCGCAATGATCGCCTCCGCTTGTTTCTCGGAGATCATTTCATCCGTTGTTACGATGACTTCTCCGGTCTCCGGATGAACGATATCCTCCGCCGGATATCTTCCAACGATACGATCATACATTTCCTCGATCACGGTGATCTTTCGGGTAACAACGCTTGCATATCCTGCTTCAACGATCCGCTTCGCTTGTTGCTCACTGATCTGCTTATTCTCTTTAACGATCACTTCGTTGGTCTTCGGATCGGTCAAGGTCAATGCGGAATATGCATCGATAAGCGGTGTGTAAAGCAGGATCTCTCTTACTTCTTCGCTATCTTTGCCTTTTGCTAGGACTTTGATCGAAGAATGTCCTTGTTTCAGGATCTTCTTCGCCTGATCTTCTGTGATCGCTTCGCCTTCTTTCACGATCGCTTTTTTCTTGCCATCTGCGATCGTCTCTGCCGCGACCTGTTTGATGATCCTTGAATATAACTTGAGCTCTTCGTCACGAGTATCCACAAAGGCTTTTACTTTCAATCCTTCGGTCGTTCCGCAGTCGATCTCGCGAATGATCACATCCTGCGATACGTCGACCAAACGTCTGGTCAGATATCCTGAGTCTGCTGTTCGAAGCGCCGTATCGGCAAGTCCTTTACGCGCACCATGTGATGATGTAAAGTATTCCAAAACGGTAAGTCCTTCACGGAAGTTCGCTTTGATCGGGATCTCGACCGTCTTACCGGAAGCATTCGCCATCAGACCGCGCATTCCTGCGAGCTGTCCGATCTGCTTCTTGGATCCTCGGGCTCCGGAAACCGCCATGATGTTGATATTGTTTCGATCATCAAGGTTTTTCATCAGCGCTTCAACAACGCCTTCGGTCGTCTTTTTCCATGTATCGATGACACGATTGTATCGCTCTTCATCGGACATCAGACCGCGACGATAGCTCTGCTCGTAAGATTTGACCTTCGTTTCCGCTTCTGCGATCAGGGTCTTTTTCTCTTCCGGGATCTTCATATCGTCAACGGATACGGTGATCGCACCCTGTGTCGAGTATCGGAATCCAAGATTTTTGACCTTGTCGAGCATCAATGCCGTCTCGGTGTTTCCATGTTTTCTAAAACATTTATCGATGACCTTTCCAAGCTGGCTCTTTGTCAATACAAAGTCAACTTCAAGACTATACGGATCTTTGTCTCGATCGACATAGCCCAGGTCTTGCGGAATATCCTGGTTGAAGATAAATCGTCCGACAGTCGATTCGACCAGTCTTCCTTTTTCTTCTTTGTCATCTTTATTCAGCTTGACACGCACTTTTACACGAGCGTGTAGATCTACTGTTTTGTTGTAATATGCAAGGATCATCTCATTGTAATCCTTGAATACCATTCCTGTGCCCGCTGCCTCCGGGTCTTCCATCGTCAGATAGTAGGAACCCAATACCATGTCCTGTGAAGGTGTCGTGATCGGAGATCCGTCCTTCGGTGCAAGGATATTGTTCGGCGAAAGCATCAAAAATCTTCCTTCCGCCTGTGCTTCGACCGACAATGGAACGTGGACCGCCATCTGGTCGCCGTCAAAGTCGGCATTGTATGCAGTACATACCAATGGGTGCAGTTTGATCGCTTTTCCTTCGACGAGTACCGGCTCAAATGCCTGAATACCCAGCCTGTGTAGTGTCGGAGCACGGTTCAACAGTACCGGATGACCTTTGATCACTTCTTCCAGTACATCCCATACTTCCGGCTCGATCTTTTCTACCTTACGTTTTGCATGTTTGATATTCTGTGAAAGTCCTCTCGCTACCAATTCATTCATTACAAATGGCTTGAACAGCTCGAGCGCCATCGTTTTCGGCAGACCGCACTGATAGAATTTCAGCTCCGGTCCAACGACGATAACGGAACGTCCGGAATAGTCCACACGCTTTCCAAGCAGGTTCTGTCTGAATCGTCCCTGCTTTCCTTTTAGCATATCGGAAAGAGACTTGAGCGGTCGATTGCCCGGTCCTGTGACCGGTCTTCCTCGACGGCCGTTGTCGATCAATGCATCGACTGCCTCTTGAAGCATTCTTTTTTCGTTGCGCACGATGATATCCGGCGCACCAAGCTCAAGCAATTTCTTGAGTCGGTTGTTACGGTTGATCACTCGACGATACAGATCGTTGAGGTCGGAAGTTGCAAATCGTCCTCCATCCAACTGTACCATCGGTCGAAGCTCCGGCGGGATGACCGGAACAACATCGAGGATCATCCATGACGGATCATTGCCCGATAAGCGAAGCGCATCGACTACTTCGAGTCTTCGGATCGTCTTTACCCGCTTTTGTCCTGTTGCATCTTTGAGTTTAAGTTTCAGATCCTTGGACAGAGCTTCCAGATCGATCCTCTGCAAGATATCTTTGACCGCTTCCGCTCCCATTTTTGCGATGAATTTTCCGTCCCACCGCTGCATCGCATCGCGATATTCTTTTTCACTGAGCAATGAGTTTTCTACAAGGTCGGTCTCCATCGGATCGACGACGATATAGTTCGCAAAATAGATCACTTTTTCAAGCAATCGTGGCGAGATATCGAGGAGAAGTCCCATTCTTGACGGGATCCCCTTGAAATACCAAATATGAGATACCGGCGTTGCAAGCTCGATGTGACCCATACGCTCTCGACGAACTTTAGCGCGAGTGACCTCTACGCCACATTTGTCACAGATCACGCCTTTATGTCTTGCCCGATCTTTTTTGTACTTTCCACAGTGGCATTCCCAATCTTTAGTCGGGCCAAAGATCGCTTCACAGAACAGACCTTCTTTTTCAGGTTTTAGCGTTCTGTAGTTGATCGTTTCGGGTTTTTTGACCTCACCGTAAGACCATTCTCTGACCTTATCCGAGGATGCTAAACCGATTCTTATTGATTCAAAATTTTCTAGTTCAAACAAGGAGTTTCGCTCCCTTCCTTTTTAATTCAAGTGGAAATTGTGAACAAAACTAATCTTCATATTCATCGTCTTCATCATAGTCAAAGTCACTGCCGCCAAAGTCAACGTCCTCTTCGTCCTGCTCTTCAAGCTCGAATGTCACCGGCTCGTCCATGCTTGAAGCATCTTTTGTGATGTCTACCTCAAACATATCGTCACGCGCTTCGTTTCGATACTCAAAATCGCTCTCGACGGTTTCATCGATCTCGATATATTCGTGGTCATTGTCTCTAACGATGATCTCTTCGTCGTTTTCGGTAAGGAGTTTAACATCCAGGCAAAGCGATTGAAGCTCTTTGATCAATACCTTGAAGGATTCCGGAATACCCGGCTCCGGAATATTTTTCCCTTTTACGACCGATTCATAGGTTCGTACACGTCCTACCACGTCGTCTGATTTTACTGTCAGGATCTCTTGCAGCGTATGTGCTGCACCGTATGCCTCCAGTGCCCATACCTCCATCTCTCCAAATCGCTGACCTCCGAACTGTGCTTTTCCGCCCAGTGGCTGTTGCGTAACGAGAGAATAAGGTCCTGTCGAA
The DNA here is from genome assembly GCA_030532705.1 of Peptostreptococcaceae bacterium. GTDB lineage: Bacteria > Bacillota > Clostridia > Peptostreptococcales > Filifactoraceae > JAUNKE01. The sequence goes on along the minus strand of JAUNKR010000006.1, from coordinate 21,397 downwards.
CGAGCATGGATCTTATCATCGACCAAGTGGTGCAGTTTCAACATATACATGTATCCGACCGTTACCTTGTTGTCGAAAAATTCTCCGGTCCGTCCATCTTGTAATTGGATCTTTCCGTCTCTGTCATATCCCGCTTTCTCAAGCGCTTGGAAAATATCTTCCTCATTTGCACCGTCAAATACCGGCGTCGCAACATGCCAGCCGAGTTTTTTGGCTGCCAGTCCGAGATGGACTTCCAATACCTGTCCGATGTTCATACGAGATGGCACTCCCATCGGGTTCAGCACGATCTCAAGCGGTGTTCCGTCCGGCATAAACGGCATGTCCTCTTCCGGAAGGATCCGGGAGATGACCCCTTTGTTTCCGTGGCGTCCCGCCATCTTGTCACCGACGTTGATCTTTCTTTTCTTCGCGATGTAGCATCGTACGAGCTCGTTGACTCCGGATGGCAATTCATCGCCGTTTTCTCTTGAAAAGACTTTGATATCCACGATGATACCGGACTCTCCGTGAGGTACCTTGAGCGAAGTATCTCGAACCTCTCTTGCCTTCTCTGCAAAGATCGCACGAAGCAATCGCTCTTCCGGCGTGATCTCGGTCTCCCCTTTTGGCGTGACTTTTCCGACGAGGATATCTCCTGCCTTGACCTCCGCACCGATGCGGATGATCCCGCGCTCATCCAGATCCTTGAGCGAATCGTCGCTCACATTCGGGATATCTCTGGTGATCTCTTCCGGTCCAAGTTTTGTATCTCTCGCCTCGATCTCGTATTCTTCGATATGGATGGAGGATAGTCGATCCTCACGTACCAATCGCTCGTTGATCAAGATCGCGTCCTCATAGTTGTATCCTTCCCAGCTCATGAAACCGATCAGACAGTTTCGTCCCAATGCGATCTCTCCGTTGTCCGTTGCCGGTCCGTCTGCGATCACATCGCCTTTTTCAAGATGGTCCCCGACTTTTACAACAGGGATCTGGTTGATACAGGTTCCTTGGTTAGAACGCTTGAATTTCAATAATTTATACATATCCTGCGTTCCCTCGTCCGTCTTAACGACAACAAGGTTTGCAGAAACTTTTTCTACTGTTCCTGAATTTTTTGCAACTACGACAGCACCCGAGTCGATCGCCGAACGATATTCGATCCCCGTACCGATGATCGGTGCCTCTCGTCTTACAAGAGGAACTGCCTGACGCTGCATGTTCGATCCCATCAACGCACGGTTCGCGTCGTCATTCTCAAGGAATGGGATCATTGCCGTCGCAACCGATACGACCTGCTTCGGCGAAACGTCCATAAAGTCTACATCTTCTCTCGGGATCAGCTGTACGGAACCTGCGATCGTACGACATGCCACTCGCTCATTGACGAATTGTCCGTTCTCATCGAGCGGCTCATTCGCCTGTGCACGAATGTATGCATCTTCCTGATCTGCTGTCAGATAGATGATCTCGTCCGTTACGACCCCTGTTCCTTTGTCCACTTTTCGATAAGGGGACTCGATAAATCCGTATTCATTGATCTTCGCATAGACCGAAAGGGAGTTGATCAAACCGATGTTCGGTCCTTCCGGCGTCTCGATCGGACACATCCTTCCATAATGAGAATAGTGTACGTCACGTACCTCAAAGCCTGCACGATCTCGCGAAAGTCCTCCCGGTCCCAGCGCCGAAAGTCTTCGCTTATGTGTCAATTCGGATAACGGGTTGTTCTGATCCATAAACTGCGAAAGCTGTGAGGATCCGAAGAATTCTTTGATCGCCGCCGTCACCGGACGGATATTGATCAAAGAGTTCGGTGTCATTGTCATATCGGAGTTTTGGATCGTCATTCTTTCCCGAACGACACGCTCCATTCTCGAAAGACCGATCCTGAACTGATTTTGGAGAAGTTCACCGACCGAACGTACACGACGATTGCCCAAATGGTCGATCTCATCGATGTTACCGATACCATTCAACAGGTTGAACTGGTAACTTACGGATGCAACGATATCTTCCACGACGATATTCTTCGGCACAAGGTCTCGGCGATGCTTCGAGATCAATTCGATCAGTTCTTCTTTGTCGCTTGCCTGCTCCAACAGTTCTTGGAGCACAGAAAAACGAACCTTCTCTTTTATTTTAAGATGGCTTATATCAAAATCGATGTATTTATTGATGTCGACAAAACGGTTACCGACGATCTTTACTTCTTTATCCTGATCGTTTAGAACAAAGATCGACTCGATCCCCGTATCATCGATCGCACTTCCTTCTTCCGCATGGAGTCGATGCCCTTTTTCAAACATCAGCTCGCCGGTCCTCGGATCAAAAACATCTCTTGCAAGGATCTTGCCGGTCGCACGATCGGAGATGCTCAGTTTTTTGTTGAATTTGAAACGTCCGACACGCGCAAGATCGTATCGCTTCGGATCGAAGAAATACGAATTGAACAGCTGTTCTGCCGATTCCAAAGTTGCCTGCTCGCCCGGCTTCAATTTTTTGTAGATCTCAACAAGAGCTTCCTCGCGGGATGTGGTGTTATCCTTACCCAGAGTCGCCTCCAGTCTTTCATCCTCTCCAAGCAGCTCACGGATCGAGTCATTGGTCGTATAATTCAGCGCACGGAGCAACATCGTGATCGGTTGCTTTCGATCGCGGTCGACCCTGACCGAAACGATATCGTTGGAATCCGTCTCATATTCCAGCCATACTCCACGGTTAGGGATCACTTTGGACGAGATCAGTCTTTTCCCTGACTTGTCGATCTCCTGCTCAAAATACACTCCCGGCGAACGAACCAACTGGCTGACGATAACACGCTCCGCACCGTTGATGATGAAAGTACCCTTATCCGTCATCAAAGGGAAGTCCCCTAAAAATACCGTATCCGGCGAATCATCTCCCTGAACAGCGGTCGTGCCGTCTTCTTTTTTCGATACCAATTTTACTTTAATGCGTAGAGGACTTGCATAGTTCGCATCACGCTCTTTACTTTCCTCAACATCATACTTCGGTTCTTCTTCCAAATAGTAGTCAACAAACTCTAGTCTGATATTCCCTGAATAATCCTCGATCGGAAAAACTTCTTCAAAAACTTCACGCAGTCCTTCTTCGACAAACCATTTGTACGAATCCAACTGAATCTCTATCAGATTTGGCGGTTCCGCTACTTCGTTTATCCTGGAAAAACTCATTCTTTCCCTTTTTCCGCGATGGATAGGATGTGGATGTGGCATCAAGATTTCACCTCTCATTTTAATAAAAAGAATCTAAAATAAGTCATAATTACCCATTTTTGATCTATTGCATTAAAATAGTTTATCACATCCAAAATCATTTTTCAAGTTTTTTCTGTCGGATGCGATCGTTTTTTGATCTCCTTTCCAAAAGATCTTGAATACTATATAAAAAGGAAAGCTTGGCAAAAAAAAATTTCTTCTATTTTATATGCTGAAATGATATAATAAATTTAGTAACAACCTACACTTGTAAATCGGAGGCCATCTTGGAAAGAAATCCACTTTTCACGAAAGAAAAAGCTGATTTTATATTTAAGAGAGTTCAAAAATATTATGATCAGCAAGCATATCAACAGGCATTGGATGAGTTCGAACAAAACCGAGAGCTTTTAGGTTCCGTTTTGAACATCGGAAGCCAAATGAGCCTAAACAAGATCATATTGAAGTCCGTCGTCAATCTCATGTACGATGCATTCGAGGTCGATGGCGACTTATCAAAATTCAGTAGCCTGTTTGCGCAGCATAAGACTTTGATCGAGCTTCACACGGAACGCAAGACTTATGAACTGCTGCATAAATACAAACTCGAAAGAGAAAGCAACCCGAATTTCAAATCCAAAAGTGAATATAACAACAAGACCGTCCCATACGATAACGAAGTGTTTCCGGATGAGGGCGTTCTTCAGCTGTCTATAAAAAGCTCGACGGATAAGACGGAAAGTGCGAAGGATATCGAGCAAGACTTTTTGGACTCGATCGAAAAGCCGAGCTTTCAGTTCGGTCAACTCACCGAGGAAGAGCTGGAGACCCCGACCGAAGTGATCCGATCGAATGTGAATGCAAAAGCGATCTACGAAGATTTTTTCAAGTCGATCCGCCCACCGGAGCTTCCACATCATTCAGCAGATCCGGATGCGGATATCGAACAGATCCGCTTTGACGCCCCTGCTCTTGCCGAGCCGAAAAAGAAAAAGACCTCCAAGAAGGCAGCGATCGATCTGGAAAAAACGCAGGTCTTTGAACAACTCAGTCTATCGGAAGAACAGCTGACTCCGCCGAAGAGATCTTCCAAAACAAAGGAAAAAGAAGTCGTGATCGAGCCGATCTCTATCAAGGGAACGATCCTCGACAAAAATCATGTTCCCGGAAAGCAGGATCCTGCGACCAAGGCACTTCGAGAGAAGATCTTGGATCTGGAGTCCAAACTCAATGACGATAAGACCGCATCCAAAAAGGAAGCCGTACAGAAAAAGGAGACCGCCGTCAAAAAAGAACCCGCCCCCGAACCGACCCCTACCTGCGTGAAGGAACGTCGGGAGGTCATGGAAAACGGTCAAAAGAGGACCGAGACCATCCACCGCTCCGGCGGAAAGATCACGGAGATCGTGATCGATGGCTACAGCCTCTCCGAAAATAAAAAGGCTGCTTCTCAAAAAAAGAAGAAGCCGAAAGAACAGCCACAGCAGGAAAACCGATCTAAGAATAAAGAGCCGCAGCGATCTGCCGCAAAGAAAGGGGCCGCCGCGACACATAAAAAAAGCAAGCATCACACAAAAAAAGAGAACAATCCTTTTGTTCTCCTTGTGCTGATCTGTATCCTTGCATTGATCGTATTTGGCGGCTACAAATTGCTCACGAAGAATAACGAACCGAACCAAACACCGAATGTGAGCGGCACTGCCGAACCAAATGCTAACACTGACCCAAATGACAGCTCCGAGCCAAGCGACAACAGCGGTGAAACAAACGACAGCTCCGGCACCGAACCGCAGGAGCCGGTGACCGAACCGACGGACGAAGCCTCTTCCTACCTTCTGCCGTCCCACGAAAGAGAACTGACGGATGCAGACCTTGAAGGGATGAGCAAAGCGGAACTGCGCTATGCGATCAACGAATTGTTTGCTCGACACGGATGGAACTTCGGAGGCTCCGGTCAGATGTTTGACTACTTCTCCAAAAAGAACTGGTATAAGCCGGATGCGTCGATGACTTCTTCCGCAAATGCGGAAAACAAATTCAGCGCGATCGAGCGTGCCAATCTACGTTTCTTGACAACAAAATACAAATCAATGTAAAAAGCTGTTGCTGTGCAGGCGAACTTCATCCCTGTACAACAACAGCTTCTTTTTTTATCCCGAAAGGATCTTCGATCCGCAGATCAATGCTTGCCACCGGATCAGGCTTTTGTGAAGACATCCCTTCATCGATCCCTTTTCAATCCATCCTGTTTCAACCGGCCGATCCGATCGCCTAGCCTCCGATCGTCTTCATCTGCATCACGTCCAAAACAGGTTGGAGCTCAAGATAAGTCTCTCCGTTTACCGTGATCGGCTTCATTTTGATCTTCTTCTCGTGGAGCTCATGATCCTCCACTTTCTCGCCGACATCCCCATCGACATAGCCGACTACTTTTTTGCCCTCGACAAACATCACCGTATTATCTACCATTTGATGACCGATAAAATAATAGGTCCTGATGTCCTCATCCTTTTTTATCTCATATCCGATGGTCTGAAAATCTTCAAAACGAAGCATCAGCACATCATTCGCATACAGCACTCGTACATTGACCTGCGTTCCACCGACCGACATCGTCGTATCCACCGGTCCCGAAAGCACGGGCTCTTTGTCTTGCGGAACGAGCTGATCATTTTTCTTGACAGGTTTTTTCTGATCTGTCGAGGAAGGTTGTGCTGATGGAGTATATCCTACCGGCGTAAGCGTCCCTCCCATCCTTTCGACCGTCGTGCGCAGCGGCACATAAGTCGTTCCGTTGATCATCGTTGCGCCGACTTTCACAGAGATCTCTACGATCCGATCCTTGCTCCCATCTGAGCAGGCAGCGATCGTTGTATCCAGCAGATATCCCATTTCATGAGTGTCGCTCACAAAAACAGCCGCCACCTTACTTCTCTGATCGTTCTCGAGCGGCTTGACCGTCAGGACCGCTCCCAGCGGGTCCACAAGATCTCGCGCAGCTACCATCGTCACATTTTTCTTTGTAAAGACCCTCAATGTGACCGGTGCTCCATTGATAAAGAAATCCTTTTTAACCGTTTTAAGCGATGCCGCTTTCTTTTTCTTCGCGATCTGCCCCTTCCCCAAAGATAATGTCGCACCTTTTGGGTTCTGAACTTCAGCAAAAGAAAGATTTGTCAGGATCATCAGCAGAGCCATCAGTAAAGCAAACAATTTTCTTCTCATATATCCTCCTATGTAGTTATTGTTTATGTTTTACCCTTTTTATTCCCTCGTTATGCAAAATATCCTTAAAACACAAAAAGAGCATAACGCTCTTTTTCTTGTGATCCTTGTAAATGATATTCCGGTTTTGCTTTTGGAATCGCAGTATATTAGGAGGTCCCCAAGATCTCATCGAGCAGGATCTCTAAGTCTGTTCGATCATCACGCCTTCGGATGCCTTCCTTTACTCTCAGCACATAGTCAGTGATGATCCCATCGACCTCTGATCTCACAAATTTATCGATCGATTCCTCGGTATTGACGGTCCAAACGATCGCTTTCTTTCCGGCATCGTGGATCTCTTGGATCTTCGCCGGTGTCGCTTCACGCTCTTCCATGATCAAAATATCGCCCGAAAGCTCCGACACTTTTCCGATCGCAAAGAAATACAGAAAGCCCGTCTGCATTTGAGGATAGTTCTCTTCAACATAGCGGATCAAACTATAATCGAGCGAGAGGATCGCCACTTCATTTTCCATCCCTCGTTCCCTGACCATTTCGATCACATCATCCGCCATTTTGGCATCTGCCGTGCTGCCTTTCAGCTCGATAAAAAGTCCGATCCTACCTTTCGAAGCATCCAAAACCTCCTCCATCGTTGCCACTCTTTGAGAAGGTCTGCTTGGATCAAAAAGATCCTTCACCCAAAGTTTTTTGATCTCCTCTAAGGTCAGATCGTTTGATGCTCTCGATTCCCCTGCCACCCGTAAGAAAGTCGGATCATGATTGATCACATACTCGCCATCCTTGGTCCGTTGGACATCGATCTCGCTCCATGGCACATTTTCCCGAATCACCGCTTCAAGACTTGCTACCGTATTTTCCGCAGCCAGATCGCCGCCTCCGCGATGAGCAACGATGTCGATTTTTCTTCCTACGCGAAAGATCTCATCAAAAAAGATCGCCCCAAAGACCGAAAGCACAATATTCATCACCATGATACTCACAAACAGGATGCTCACCGCAACCTTCGTTCGCGGATGGATCTTCACGAAAGATTCTTCTCCGAGCATTTCGGCATTTACCTTGATCTTGAGCTGAACCGCTTGCCCGTCCGATTCTTTATATCGGTAGAATAGCTCCGTCAATCGATAGCTGATGATCGGCACCGTCATCAAGGCAACAAAAGCGATCAGTTCCGAGATCGCAAGCAATCCGAGTATCGACCATGTCCGACGAGCGACGATTTCTCCCGGTAACAGATTTGCCGGAAGAATAAAGAGCGCCAACAGCGCAACAAGCATCGCTGAAGCGATCAACCCCCATTTGATACTCCAAAACACAAAGTCTTTTACAAATTTCTTCCAATGTCTTCGCATAAGCTGAGACGCATTTTTAAGTGCCTCTCCGATTTTTTCATCTAAGAGCAACACATGATGAAAGAAAAAGATATATCGAAGACTGATCAGCGTAAGCAAAAATATCAAAGCAAGATATAGACCAAGATAAAGCTCATTCTTAAAAATCACGTCCGTGATAAAATTAGGGATCTGAAAATTCTTCATCGGCGAGATCGTGACGCCCACGCCTACCAAAGGAATGACGATCGCCATATAGAGCATGATCAAAACCCCAATGGGACTCAAAAAAGCTTTTATCGATCGAAGTCCGACCACGACAAGATGCTTCGCTGTCATCTTGATCCTACCTTCATACACCAGCCCGCTCATGATGATAAAGGCATTGATATCGATCCCGATCAACAGGACCAGCAATATCAACGCAAGGATCAACAGCCCCATCCCTTGAAAGCTGAGAAGGAACTGTAGATAATCACCGCTGGATATCACAGCTCTTCCACTTGCAGCAAGCAATGACCTCAAAACGACGGAGGCGATCGGAAAGATCACCAAAGTTAGCAAGCCCTTTGTAATGAGCTGATATTTCGTGTAGAGCCATACGATCCGTCCGCGGCTTGCGATTTTATTCTCTTTTTTCTCCATAAGGATCTCATTCTCCTTTTCTTTCACATGATCCTATGCCTTCTTCGATCTTTCGCGCCATTCTCGATGCAAGAGACTCATCAGATTGAAATTGTTGAATTTTCCATCCTTGAATCCCGCTTCTCTCGCCACGCCTTCCGATACAAAACCGAGCGAGCGATAGAGCTCCTGCGCCGGATTTCCGTCAAAGTAGTCCAATGTCACCCGATTGAGCTTGAGCTCCTCAAAACAAAAACGAAGCAATTCCTCCATCAGCGCACGCCCCAGGCCTTTGCCTCTTTGACCGATCTCTCCGATATATATTCTCGTGATGTCGATCGATCGAGCGTTTTTGTCATATCGACTGAGATAAGCCCGGCCGATCTTTTTTCCCTCATGATACACGGTAAAGTCGAAGATCGACGGATCGGCTTCCCGCTGCAAAAATTCGCGAATGCTCTCTTCCTTCGTTCTTCCTTTCGAAATGCTCAAATAATCGATCACGCTCTCATCATTTTCCCATCGATTGAAATCTACACAATCATCAAAAACCGCTTTTTTCAAACAGATCATAATCTACCCCTCTGCATCTACATTTTATTAAAAGATCGATCTTTCCATCTTAAAGATCCGATCAAAAATTACCCATCCGGCAATGCGCAAGGATCCCTTCCGCTACGCGCTCCCACGAAAATGCACTCATATCGATCTTCCGACCTTGAAGATCTCTCTCGATCTGTCGCTCGATCGCCTCCGCCAAGCGTTGCTCATAGAGCGGCAACTCGCTGTCGATCGGACGGTCGATGCTCTGCATGGAAGGTAATGGTACAAATTCGACCGGCGGATCGTCCAGCTTGCTGCGCACCCATTCTTGCAGTCCTTCCGTTTCCGATACGACGACGGGCAATCCACAAGCCATCGCTTCAATGATCGCAAGTCCCAAACCTTCGTAATAGGAAGGAAACACGAAAAGATCACAGCAACGATACAGTTTTGCAAGTTCAGGCTGTGTTTGCAATCCTAAGAAGACTACCTTATGACGACATCGCTCTGCTCTCTCCCTGATCTTTTCAAATTCATCCGCCACGCCGGCGCCCCCTGCCAGATAAAGACAGATCTTTTTGTTGACGATCCGATCGATCGCTCCAAGCAAAGACATCAGTCCCTTGCTGAAGGAGATCTTACCGGCATACGCGAGGCGGATCTCCGACGGATCCGGCTTCTCCAAACAACATCCCTCGATCCCGGCAAGTGCCGACTCCTTATCCTTCTCTGCGTTATCCTCTTCGAAAAAGACCGACGGGTCATAGCCATTGCCGAGCACCTTGATACGCTCCCCCAAGATCCCGAAGGAACAGATCTCTTCCTTCTGAACATTCTGCAATGCAAAGATCCAAGGGATCTTACGCAAGGCGGAAAGGATACGTTCTTTTTCCAAAGGATTGGTCGCCAGTTGCCTTAAGCAAGTGCCGTGACAGATCGCAGCGATCCGATGGTCTGCAAAATTTTCCACAACGATCGACGTTAACAGATAGAGATGATGGCACAGGATCAGATCCGGCTCGAACTGATCGACCACCTCTCTGATCTTCTGCACAAAGGCTTTTTCAAAACACTGTACCTGTTCTTTGTCCAGATCTCGATAGCGTGTGGACGGATAGGGCATGACATCGCTCATCCCTAAAATATCAAACGAAAGCTTTTGGGAATTAAAACGTACCGGAAACATCTTGACCTTCGGAAATTTTTGTTCATAAGGCAAGAAGTCCTCCTCCCCTGCGATGCCGCATACGATCGCCTGCTCATATCCCATATCATCAAATTGGCGCACGAGCTCGGTAAAATAGACTCCACTGCCGGTCGCATAGGGTTTTTGTGCAATAATACTCAAGATCTTCATCCTGTCCTCCGCATCATTTATGATAGGTCTCGTTCGCATTGATCTTGCATGCGCGGTAGATCTGTTCCAACAGCATCACTCGAAAGAGCTGATGCGGAAAGGTCATCTTGCCGAAACTGAGCTGCGCATTTGCTCGCTGTCTTGCAGCCTTCCCGATGCCTAGACTTCCGCCGATCAAAAAAGTGATATTTGCGATGCCCCCCAATGTCGTTTTCGCGATCATCTCCGCCAGCTCCTCAGAGCTGAGCATCTTACCTTCCGGCGTGAGCAGGATCACCCACTCATTTTCCTTGATCTTATCCACCATACGCTGCGCCTCGGCATCCTTGACCGCCTCTTCTTCTTTTGACGAAGATTTATCCGAGATCTTCTCCTCCGGAAGCTCCAGTACCGTGATCTTTGCAAATCGGCTCAATCTTTTCAGATATTCCTCGCAGGCATCTTTCAAAAAACTCTCTTTTAATTTTCCTATCGATATAATTTTAATATTCACCTAATATTCATCCTCGTAATCTTCTTCGTAATGCGGTTCATATAGATCTTCTTCATAGTCGTATTCAAAACGTCGCTGGTTTTGGGTAAAGCTGCTTCGGATCTTTTCTTCATCCGATCGATCAAAAAGTTCTTTTTCCGCTTGCCGGCGTTTTTCGTTTTTCATCTGCTCGATCACCTGATCAATATGTTTTTCCAGTTGCTCCTTCTTCATGAAGCTCACTCCCTTCACCGAGGATCGCTCTTGCCTTTTGATATTTTGCAAAGCGCTGTCGATCCTTTTCCGTAATCTCTTTTAGGCGAGAGGCATCCGAATTATGCTTCAGGTCGCTCCTCTTGACCGCTCGGGCGATCTTGTTTTCTTTCACGCGGTGGATGTAATCAAAATACGGCTCATGCTTCGGATGTGTCAAAAGAAGCAATGCCTCTTTTTCTTCTTCGTTTAGAAAACCCAGGTCCTCGATCGTCATATCGCTGTCTTCCAATACATCGTGAAGCAATGCGACGATGCGCTCACTCCTGCCGTGAACGCCTAATGCCACATGGATCGGATGCAGGATATATGCCCTGCCTGCTTTGTCTCGTTGTCCGCGATGCGCTTTCAGCGCGATACGAAGAGCTTTTATATAATCGATCATCTCTCTACCTCCTATGATGATTATAGCATTTTTTGGGTATTTTGTCAGTGCACCGAAAGATCCTCCGGATCCTAAGCGCTGAAGCAAGGGGATCCGATCCTATAGCGCATCCACATAGAGCAACGACGAAAGAACCGCGCACAGGGGGTTCAAATTTTCGACTAAAGCAACTTTTCAAGTTCAGGATCGAGTTTTTTGGCTATTTATATCTGTACTTTATCAACTTTTTGCGATAGAATATACATTAAGATCAAAATAGGAGGTTATATATGAAAATACAATTATTGAATACTCTTGACATCATGCGCGATCATGATGCTTATGTGATTCCATTTACATCTGATGTGATGCTCGGCGATTTTTTTGATGAAGATTTCAAAAATATGCTTCAGCCTTATATCGATGCAAAACTGTTTGAAGGGAAAAAAGATCAGCTTTACTCTTTTACCAGCTTCTACCAAAATTCTTCAAAGCATGTTCATATCATTCTGATCGGATTGGGTGACAAGGATTCGCTCAACTGTGAGATCACGATGAATGCTTTCGGCAAGGCGATCAAGGAGCTCCAGCGATTGAAAGCAGATCTTCCGATCATCATGTTCCAGAATGTAAGAGAGCTTGCGAATGTCGATCAATTCCTAAAGGCTACCAAGGCGATGTATTTGGCAGAGTATTCTTTTGAAAAATATCAGACGAAGCCGGACAAGCTCCATGTGCTTGGCGATGTTGCTTTGTTCACACAGTTTGCGGATGCGGATAAATGCTTGAAGCGCGCAGAGCTTCTTGCCGAAAATATCGTTCTTGCAAGAAATCTTGTTAATGAGCCTGCCAACGTGATCAAACCGGCGGATCTTGCAACATTGGCAACCGAAGCACTGGCAGGTTTGCCGGTCGATGTAAAAGTCCGCAACAAGTCGGAGATCGAGAAATTGGGCATGAAGGCATATCTTGCAGTTGCTCAAGGATCCAGCGCAGAGCCTCGACTGATCGTAATGAATTATCAGGGAAATCCAAGCAGCGACAAAAAACTTGCTTTGGTCGGAAAAGGATTGACTTTTGACAGTGGCGGATATTCGATCAAGCCAACGGACGGAATGATGAATATGAAAACGGATATGGCGGGTTCCGCAGCGGTGATCGGCGCGATCCGTGCGATCGCACAGGCGAAATTGAAGATCAACGTAGTGGCGGTGGTTGCCGCGGCTGAAAATATGATCTCCGGACATGCTTATCTACCGGGTGATATCATCGGCTCGATGGCAGGCAAGACGATCGAGATCGTCAACACCGATGCGGAAGGACGTTTGACTCTGATCGATGCAGTGACCTATGCGATCGAAAAAGAAAATGCGACAAAGATCTTAGACATCGCAACATTGACAGGTGCTGTCCTCGTTTCTCTCGGCACGGATTATGCCGGCGTTGTGACAAACAATGAAGAATTTTACCAGGTATTTGAAAAAGCATCCAAGGTATCTTCCGAAAAAACCTGGAGACTTCCACTGGACGATGCAGGACGCGAGCTGAACAAATCCAAGATCGCAGACCTTAAAAACTCCGGCGGACGTTTCGGCGGTTCACAGGTCGCAGGTGCATTCATCGGCGAATTCGTTCAAGACCTTCCGTGGATCCATGTCGATATCGCGGGAACTTCGGATGTTTCTGAAGACAAGCCTTACTGCCGACGTGGCGCGACAGGCTATGGTGTGGAATTGCTATTCACATTGGCTTCAATGCTATAATCAAACAACAAGGGGCTGTTGCAACAGCCTCTTTTTTGTTTTGGAAAACACTCTCAGAGGAAGATCGCCGCCGATCCGCAAAATCGCAAACATGCTCCGCCGGTGAGCAGCTCTAATGCTGTCACACAACAGGAAGCTAACACACCGGGAGGCTAACACAGCGGATCGATGCGCCGCCAACCAAACAGATCCCTCGAACGAAAGAGCGGCTTTTCATGCCAAAGCCTAATCTCAAAGCCTACCAAAGCCTAATAAACCGTAGATAACATCATGCGTTGCGTTCCGGTGGAGCGGCTAAACGGAAGGGTTGCAGACCTTACCCGATTTTCAAGCAAAGCGATGAAGATCTCCGGTAGGTCGCATGCATGACTTGGCGGGATACAGCGACCAACGAGAGATCGTATATCCGGTGCCTGCTGCCGCCGCTTCCTACAAGGCCGGAAGCAAAGAACGATTATTCAAAATACAAATCGTTGACAAGTTTGAATAGGTATCGTATCAAATCTTTTTTGCATGCAAAAAGGATGCTTGGTCTCAAACATCCTTCCTGCATGTGTGATCATTTATAAGGTTGTATGGAGATGTGTCTCATCTTAATGCACCCATCCTTGCAACAGATGGATGATCCCAAAAAAGCCTTCCTTTTCCGATAAAATCATCGACTACCGACGATGCATCAGAACCAATCGAGATCATATAAATTTTCACTCGGTTTCATCGGATAGATCAGAAAATCGACATCCCGGCCGATGCGCTCACTCTTTTGTCCATTGTAAACATGCAACTTGCCTTTTCCATTTCCAAAATCAAAGTCTGTCGTATAAGCGACTTTTCCACTATCTAAGAAGTGTGCCTCATGTACACGTTCTGCGATCAGCTTGCTTTCTCCATTCGAATAGATCTTCAGCTTTCCATGATCGTTCCCGCGGTTCCAGTCCGTATAGTAGAGCAATTCCTTGCGCCCCTTGTTGTATTCAATACGATAAACATCCACATTATCGTCGATATGTTTTCCATTGAGATAAAGATCTCCGACAAACTCTCCCTTTGATCTAAAGTACAGCAATGTATCTTCATCCACAAATTGTGCATGTCCGGCAGATACTCTCTGATCGATAAGCGTAGGTTCTTTGACATTCCCCGGCTCGATATCGATCACATAAAGATCGGCAGTTATATAATTCGGATCCATCTCTTTGATAAAGCAGAGTTTCGAACCGGAAGGGGTCACTTCAACGCTGGAGCAGTCGATCTCCGGTAATGCTTCGACCTGTCCGTCGATCGCGATGCGAAAATCGGCGATCGGTCTTGTCTGATCATAAAGCCGAGATACAAAAGAATATGGATCATCCAGCTCGGAGAGCTTGATCTTTTCAAACCGATCGATATCAAACTCTCGGAAAAAGAGTCTTGTTGCATTCGGCATGATCCATCCATCTAAAAAAGCACTCGGATGCTCCGCTTCCGACCAAGAAAGATAGCGGTCGCTGAGCTTTTTGGATTCCCCATCCTTCATATACCAGAGCGTAAACATCGTCAAAGCACTTTCGCTACTCTGTTCCATCTCTTCAAAAACCTTCAGGAAATTCGTCTTTTTCTCCCCTTCCGGCAGATCGTCGATCACGAGCTCTTTCCAAGGGATCTGTCGTTCATCGGTGAGATAATAGCCCTCTTTTGCAGAGAAAAAACGGATCGGCGCCACATTCTCGGCGAACTTCTCTTCCTTCCCGTCGATCATACGATAAAATCCGGTGCCCTTACTGTAAACAAATTCGGTAAAATCCGGATCCGTATAATCAAGAAAGTTGATCTTGCTTGCGATCAATTTCTTATCAGTGCCCTTCATCTTTATGTAAAGATCATCTTTGTCATCGATAAACAAAACTTTCTTGCTATCCTTTGAAAATTGATACTCTCTCACTTCATCCGTCAGTTTTTCACTCTGCTTCAAATTAAAATCCCAATGATACAGCTCATTGTTCGCTTCCTTTATATACAACACCTGTTCCCCATCTGCACTGATCTGATATTGCAGGACATCCTCTGCGATCAGATCGCGTTCCTCTTTATCCAGAACCTTGTAGTACAGCTTCGAAACAGCTCCGTCTTCTCTTGCATCGTCCGGAAAGATCACTACATTATTTTTTTGCATCAATGCGACATCCGAATTTATGGTATAGATATCGATCTTTTCATCAAATTTATACCACTGTTCCGTCAATTGTTTCGGTTCGATCTCGTCCAAGTTCTCCAGATTGACATAATGGATCTGCGAATCCTTGAGGTAAAAAGCATAGTCTGCCGTTTTTTCAGTCAACTCCGCCTTTCTGCTACAGGATACCAAAAACAAACTGATGACCATCACCAAAACAACTGCCATTATACGCAAAAATTGTTCATAAGCAAATCGAGCCTGTTCCTGTATATTTTGATTTGTATTTTGATCTTGTTCTATGATCTCCTTGCGGATCATCTCATTCATTTTTCCCCCGTCCTCTCATCATTAAAAGTTTTCGGTTTGAATTCCCCCAAATTGTAACCAAAAATATTTTCATCGTCAATATCTCTTTGCATTTTGTCAACTTTTTGTAACTATTATCACTTCAAAGGCTTGATGTAGATTAACAAAACACTTATTTGTAACATTTATATTTTGACCAAAAATCTGATTTGGGGTTCCGGCTTTCCGGAAATATATATTTGATTGGTATGAATCTTATTTAATGACATAATTTATTAATTGCACTCAAGTATTATTTTCTTTGATTTTGGGGTTACATTAACAATTAAACGGGTACAAAAGTGATAATAAATATTTCTGTGCCCAATCCGCATCATAAAATTATTTGATCATTGGATCTATCGATCCATAAACGGCATTTTCAATTATGGGTAGTACACAGATAAAAACAACGATCCAAACAGCCAAGATCATAATCTTTGGATCGTTCGTCTTGGTAAGGCTATTTGGTTTAAGAAAGGAATATGTATGTCAAAAAAACAAAGTAAAAGAAACAGACATCTCTTGAGCTTTTTGATGGCGGCATTTCTTGTGCTCAACATCTTCATTCCGACCGGTGCTTATGCTGCCGGAAAGGATTATGATCATGATGCCACAAAACAGCTGATGAAGAATGTTGAATCTTCATTAAAAGTTCAAGGGGCCACGAATGCGGTGGTCAATGGCGAAGAGATCACAGCGGATAAGCGGATCGAATTTGGGCTCAAATTCACCCTGCCGCTTGATGATCCTACAGTACCTTTGATTGAAGATACCTTAACTTTTACAGTGGCAGAGGGATTTAAGCTCGATGCTCCGAAAGAGCTGGATATCCATATCGAAGGAAGTGACCTAAAGATCGGAACATTGAAGCTGTTTAATGAAGGCGGCAATATCGTTGCAAAGATCGCCTTCGAACAATCCGATGAGGTCAAAGCAGTTTTTGACAAAGCGGATGATATCAAGTTTGAGATCACCGGATGGATGCTTTATGGCGGTCATGCATGGGATGTTCCTGCCGCAGGAAAAAACGTTGATTTTTGGGGCACCGAGTTCAAACTCATGCCGGGTGTTCAAAACAATAATTACAGTGTAGAAAAATCCGGCAAGCTGATCGACCGAACAACCGCCGAGCCTAAGATCGAATGGACCGTTGTATTGTCCGGAAAAGACAATGCTTCAAAACAGCCGATCTCATTGGAAGCTCACAAATTTGTCGATGATCTTAGCAATGTCGGCAAATATGTTGATGGCTCTCTAAAAGTGAATAACAGAGCGGTTACTCCTTCAGCTACAGCTCCTAATCTCGAATATACTTTTGAGCAAGCTGATGCGCTGGATCAGGGACAGACGAGAAGTTCGATCACCGTAACGTTCCAGACTCATGTAAGCAAAGAAGACTTCTTTGGCAACAAAAAGATCTCGAACACTGCGGATCTATATCAAGGTGCTAATAAAGTAGCAAGCGGTGAAGCGAATGAAGCGAATAATAAAGCGATCGACCTGACATCCCAGTGGATCAAAAAAGGCGGATCGATCTTAAGTACTCTGATGAGTGACGGAAGTATCAAGCGACAGGCGATCTGGACGATCGAGATCAACAAAGACAAAGCTCTCTTAAATAATGCTGCGATCACCGATGTCCTGTTGGATGGTATGCTGAAAGCAAAAGACTCCGACAATCTAATGCCGACAGATCCTGCATCGAAGCAAAAATTTGTTGAGGCTTATATCGAAGTTCCCAATGGCAGCGAATGGAAGAAAGCGAACGGTACTTTAGCGCGTTCTTGGAATGCAGAACCTGCCGGCGGAAAATACGAACTACCGAATCCTCTAAATGATCATATCCGATTAAAGATCATTACCGAGATCGCAGGAGCACCACAAAATGTAACAGGCAGCGATATCGCTACAGTAAGATATGAAAATCAAGCAAGTGCAACATGGGATGGACTCAATGGTCCTATACAGTCTAATCGATTATATGCAGACTTTAAGTTCAACTCGATCCAAGAATCCTATTCCAAGCATATCTACCCAAATGGCAATATTGAATGGAACATTACTGTAGAGGAAAGAACGAAGGAAATCCCTGATCTTCAATTCTTCAATATGGTGACCTTCGGGGATACTCCGCTGGATGTAACTAAACTTACAGTTGAGTCGGGCAAGACTCTTCCTGCCGGATTCCTTGAAGGATATGGAAAAGGCAATGAAAAGCTACAAGGTCTTGGGCAACGATTTATAAAAGACACATTCCAAAGAACCACTCCGGGAAATAGCAATGTTCTACGGGATGACATTATCGATCTTTACCAAGATGGTAAGGTCGTCGGACAACTGCTTGTTGTAAAAGGTATTACAGGCACAAACAGAGAGACTTTCAAGATCCAAACAGAGATCGTCTCTAAAAAACTGCAAGATAAAAATGACAGCAGCTCAAATGACGCAGATAAGATCACCAATTCATCCACACTGTACTCCGGAAACACAAAGCTGGATTCTGCGACTGCAAAAGCTGATCGTAAGAACGGACTATTGCACAAACAATTTCTAAAGCGTGGAGCGTCTGCAAATCTTGAAAAGAATGTTACGATGGCTTCCGGAATGGTCACTGAAGCGAAAGATCAAGCTTTTGACTATGATAAGAAGGAGATCATCTATCGTCTAAGCATCAATGCTTTTGGACATGATTGGAAGACAAGACAATACTTCGACACAGACAACACTTTGAAAACACATGGCAAGGTAACGATCTCCGATACTTTGCCGGATGGATGGGAATTCAAGAATTTTGATGACGGAAAACCATTCAAACTCTTCAAATCCGGAATGATCTCAGATGGTGACGGAAATCGAAGCGTCACTTTGACAGATGACTCCGGAAAAGGCGTTTCCAAAGCTACAGAAGTCACCGATCCTGCTCAGCAAATGGGTTTGACAGTGAATGGAAAAGCGGGCGATAAAAAGATCTCCTTTACTTTTGACAGTCTTGATCGTGCAGCAGTCATTCTGGTAAAAGCAACTCCGACCGATGCAAAAGCAAAAGAGATTTTTGCGCAGAACGATTCTACACCGGTAACAAATACCGTAAACTTCAAAACGGAGAGTGGGATCGATCAAACAGTGAAACTTGAAGATACTATCAAGAGTTCCGTTCTGGGAAAATCCATCAAGAAAAAAGCCAATGGTGAATACGATATTACAGATGATGGTGCATTGCAATGGAAACTCAACTACCATTCCTATAATATCAAACAGGATCCAAATACCAAGATCAAAGTTGAAGACCAATTACCGGATAACCTAAAGCTTCCTGTTGATTTGGAAGGAAAACTGGAAGATGGCGCCGTGATCATCAAGGAAAGGATCTTTGAAAACGGCGTTTACAAAGATGGTGCTGATGTAACCGCAACGCTTAAGGATCGTATTGAGTACAACTTAGCTGATAACAAATTGATATTTAATGTTCCGATCGAACAGGACGGTACCGTCAAGTCTTACTCTATCGAGTATAAAACTTACCTTGTAAAAGGCAATGCCGGCGAGAAATTCAAAAATGAGGCGGGCCTCTTCTCAGGAACATCGACTAATGTAGCTGCTTCTGCAGTAGCAAGCATAGAATTTGTCCTCACCGATGCCACTGTGAAAGCAACGCTCGGAAAGAATGCGACCTTAGAGATCCTCAAGGTCGATTCAAGTGATGCAAGTAATAAATTGAAGGGCGCAAAATTCGGTCTGTTCGCAAAAATAGGAAATAATTTTGCAGACAATCCTTTTGAAGTCCTAAGCACAGATGCTAATGGTAAGATCATCTTCACAGGATTGCCTGTCGGAGAATACCAATTAAAAGAAGTCAGCGCACCAAAGGGCTTTGAAAAAATCGACACTGCTCTGGATGTTAAAGTGACACGTGACTCAAACGGTCAAGGTATCGTCGAGATCACCGGACCAACTCCTATCACGGACGACATCGACGTCAAGCCGGATAGCACAACAAAGATCACTAAAGTCACTTTCCCGAACAAGAGAAATGCGACCTATGCCGGATCACTTAAGGTAACCAAGATCCTTACAGATATACCGGTAGATCAGGATAAAGAGTTTGAGTTCACGATGACGATCATCGACAACGGCGTGACATCACTTCCGGAGTCATATAATTACGTGATCTACAATAACAATACTGCCGGCGAGACCAAATCGATCAGATCCGGCGAAAGCTTCAAACTAAAGCATGGCGAATATGCATTGATCGAAAGTATCCCGCATGGTGTAAGCGTTGCGATCGAAGAGAATGCGGACGGATACGATGCGAAGATCGAGACGAAGGATGCAGCAGACGCAATAAAAACCGTTTCAGGCAAAAAAGCTCAACTGGATGTCAAGGTCGATGCGGAACTGGAAATGACCTTCAGCAATACAAAACAAAAAACCGTTCCGCCGGGAGGTGGCAGTACACCGCCTGCTCCACAGCCGGGAAAAGGAAAACTTGAGATCTCTAAAAAAGTCGAAGGTGCAAATGCAGAGCTGGACAAACCGTTTGCATTCCAAATATTCTTTGAAGGCACAGAAAAATATACGCTTTCTAAAGGTAAAACAGGATCTACACCAATCGTTATCGAGGTTGCGAGCGGCGATATCTTCGAATTAAAGCATGGAGAAATAGCTACACTTCATAATCTGCCGGAAAATCTAAAAGTTACGGTAACGGAACTTGCAGCAACGATGGCAGGATATACGGTAAACACTCCAAGTATCGTCAGTACGATTGTGAAGGATGATGTTGTCAAAGCTGCATTCACCAATACAAAAATTGCTAATGCCGTCGGTAATGTGGAGATCAAAAAACTGGTCGAAGGAGCTACTGCAGATCTGAATAAAGATTTTGAATTTACAGCAGTATTCTCAGATGGCAATAAATATAAAGCGATCAAAACAGATGCTAAAGGGATATCCACCGAGATCGACCTGGCAAGCAACGGAAAATTCACATTGAAGCATGATGAGAAGCTAACGATCCAAAATCTTCCAAAAGATCTTGAAGTAAAAATCACAGAAAGATCGTACGAAGATTATGATGTTACGCCAAATATTGCTCAAAGCAAAACGATCGTTGCAAACACAACCGTATATCTAACATTTACGAATACAGCAAAACCTGAAGTCGGCGGTATCGGTGGACCACCATCCCCACCATCCCCTGTAAGACCTCCGGGAACAATCCCGCCGACAGATCCGCCAACAACGATCCCGCCGAATCAGATGCCGAATACTCAGTTCGATCCGAAGGATCCGAGCAAGCAAGATATCGAAAAGATTGATGACAATACAACGCCAAAGGCAGAGTCAAAAAACAAACCAAAAAATATCGGTAATGCACCGAAAACCGGTCTTCAGATTTTAGATACTGAACCACAAAATTTCCTCTTTGGGGCGGTGTTCTTATTAGCGATCATTTTGCTAAGAGGATATGCTTCAAAGAAAAGACAATAAGCATGACCCTGCTATAAATGTAAAAGAACCCTAATGGAGCTGAAGTTCCTAATTTATAAAAGACAGACTATGTTTTCAAAAAAGAAAATATGGTCTGTCTTTTTTATGTCGATTCTTAAGCGAATCGATGGCAACACTACTCTCTATTAAAAGAAATATTGTGAATCTCCACACTTATAGCCCTATATTGCAAGACAAATGCATTCATATCTATACTACATTTCAAATGGTATAGAATCT
>JAUNKR010000005.1:21381-70603 GCA_030532705.1 Peptostreptococcaceae bacterium | reverse complement strand
GCAAAGTGGATGAAATGAACAAACGCCCCAGAAAATGTTTAGGGTTTCGAACCCCCTATGAAATTTATTATTCCACTGTGTTGCATTTGACTTGACAATTCAAGAACATAAAAAGAAGACCCCCGAAGGATCTTCCGATTTTTCAGTATTTAAACGACTGATCTTGATCCGCACCGACCTAAGTAGATTTAGTGTCCTGCCGCTTTATCCAAAAGCATCCGAAGCTGCTCCCGCTTGGATCTTCCGATCGGCAAACTCTCCAGCTCTGTGAGCGCGTGTTTATAGTATCGATCAGCGACTGCCCTTGTCTTTTGATCTCCCTTTGCCCGAAAAATCATCTCACGGATCGCTACTGTATCGATCGCCTCTTTTTCGCTTAGGATCTTTTCTCGAATTTTTGGATCCGCTTTCATCGCAAAAATGAGCGGCAAGGTGATGACCCCTTCTCGAAGATCCGACAGGATCGGTTTTTTGGCAGTCGCTTCGCTTTGCTCGATATCGATCAGATCATCCATCATCTGAAAGATCATCCCGATATAACGTCCCAAACGACGATAGCTGTCAAAATTTTCTTCATCCCCCAATATCCAAGCGCCCCCTGCAAAAGCTGCCTCAAACAGCATCGCCGTCTTCCCTCGAATGATTGACAAATATCGATAGATGCTCAGGTCCAGATTAAAGTTATTCGCTCCTTGCCGAATCTCTCCGACGCAAACCAATCTCGCATAGGAAGAAATGCTGAAATTCTCCGTACTCCTTTTCGGATCGATCGACAGAGAAACCTCGATCGCCTGGGCAAACAAATAATCTCCGCTCAAAACCGCCTGCTTACGTCCAAACTTTCGATGAAGACTCTCCTGTCCTCGCCGGATATCCGCATCGTCGATGATATCATCATGCACCAGAGTCGCCAAATGAAACAGCTCGATGGAGACCGCCAGCTTAACCGCATCACTGTGGACATGCCCCTGCTCATCCATCGCCGCCAGAATCAGCGCACGTCCGCGCAGATTTTTACCAAGCGCATTCGAAAGATGCGACAGATAAGGACGTAGCGGTAAAGGTGCTTTGCGCAAAGAATGCAGTAACATTTTTTCAAAATCGGTAAATGCTTTCTCTATCAAAATCATTTGCCCCTGATATGTTCGATCTCTTTTAATCATGATACAGATACCACTTTCTGACAAAAGGCACTTCTTTCCATCGTCTTTTCAGTCTCGGCAGAACATAATAGTCCAGCCCCATCGTCTGTCCGCTTGCAAAGATCATCAGAAAACTTGCAAACATCATCCACAGATTGCTGAAATATAGTCCCGTCATCACCATCAATAACCCTTGAAGGAAGAGCGAAAGATGGGATGCAATAAAAGTAAAAAGACCGATGATTAATGCCACGCCGATCACCAGCTCCAAAACCACCATTGACCGCTGCAAAAAAAGCATGGTTTGATCGTTTTTGAGCAAAAAGTTATTCACCAGATCCTTTACCAGCGGAATATCCCATCGAATCGCAATATCCGCCAGAGTCGTGCCGGCAAGCTCCTTGCCCGACACGATATATATTTTGAACGAGTCCATCACATTCCAATTTGCAAAGATCGTCCCCGACGATTCGATCGCCAAAACCGTTGCTCCCGATCGAGCATCGATCGTTTGCGTCGCTGAACTGAGTGCATCCAAGGATCCCGGATCGATGATGTTGCGATACCATAGCTCCGCACTTAAAAAATAATCCGCCAGATGCAATTTATCCCACCAGCCGTCAAAAATCTTGTGTATCGCACTGATGATCCAGGCAATACCGAGCCAGATCCTCAGCGGGACCATCATAAAGGACGGTGTTACATTCGAAAAATGACCGCCCAGAACGGATCGTCGATCACGGATCGTAAAAAACTCCTGTTTCAAATAACGAAAACTTCTTGTCCAGCCCATCGCACGAGCCATGTAAGCAATATTGCAAAAATGTTTGACGATCATTGCAATAAAACTCGGCAATTTGAGCCTTCGCTCCGGCAGCCCGAAACTTCCGACCGCATAGCGACTTCCGACCGATACGATGACCCCGTGAAATTTCGGCACATACTGTTGCAACTCGCCCTCTCCGACGATCGATACCGCGATATTATGTGCCACGACCGATGAAGATTGGATACAGTTCTCCACGAGCTGATTGACCGGCACATGCTCCTCTTCCGGAATAAAAAAGAGGTTATCCCCGACAACAAACACATTCGGATCATCCATCGCCCGAAGATACGGATCCACTTCGATCCTACCTCGACTTCTCGCACTGAGCGCAAGCCCCGCCATTCCTTCTACATCGGCATTCTCGATCCCTGCCGCCCAGATGACCGTATGCGTCGGATAATAAAGATCCTCTCCTCTCTCCCGCAGAACGATGCGGCTTTTTTCTACATCCGTAACGCTGGTAGCCAATTTGAACGAAACACCCATCTTTTCCAATCGTCCTTGCACTTTCTTCGAAAGATCTTCCGAAAAGATCGGTACAGTTCGACTCAAGATATCCACATTGACCAAGGATACTTCCGCCGGATCGATCCCGTATTTTTTGCACAGAATCGGCAAATGTTCTGCCAGATCTCCGACGATCTCGATGCCGGTAAAACCGGCGCCGACCACATAAAAAGAAAGAAGCTCCCGTCTTTTTTCCTCCGACGGCTCCACCTCCGCCTTTCGAAAACAATGTCGGATATGATCCCGAAGCCGGATCGCATCCTCATAGGACCATAGCTCAAAAGAATACCTCTTTGCGCCCTCGATCCCGAAAAAAGACGGTTTGGATCCGGTCGCCATCACCAGATGATCGTATGGATAGTCCTTTTCTTTCCCATGTAAAAGCTTGGACTCTCGATCTATTCGAATGATCTGATCCATCACGACCTCTACATCCCTGCCTGCAAAGATCTGTTTCAAAGAGATCTTGATCGCTTCCTCCGACACACGTTCCGCCATCACCTCATGCAACTCCGTTAACAAAGTATGGAATGGATTTTTATCGATGATCGTGATCGAGACCTCCCGGTGTCTCAATTTTTTTGCCAGTTTCTTTGCTGTCAGCACACCTCCGTAACCTGCTCCCAGCACAACGATCTTTTTCATCCAGCCTCCTCTATCTAAAAAAACAGCTCGGTCGGGATCTCCCTATCCCCATTGGATCATCCTTTCCATTCGCTCTGCAAAACAATTCCTTTAACAAAAAGATCTCTATCAATTTTTCGGTCGATTTTACTAATTTGAAAAGTCTGAATCGATCATCCCAAACGAAAATCCCTGTCCCCTTCTACAAAACCCTGAATACTTCCATCTTATGCCGCTCTGTCAAAAATACCCCGCAGCATCGGGCAAGTGCTTATTCGTCAGCAGATCCGCGCCCCTTCCCAAAACTTAAAATAAAAAACAGGGTATATGATTTTTACCCTAAAATCTTATATAAAAACTTAAAACCGGAGAAGTTCTATCATTGATCGGACGATCTTTTTTGAAAGAGGCATCTATTTTTACATATCCGGTGACCAAGATCCACCAGGAAACATACTGAAAATAGTTATTCCCCACAATGTCGGATCATAGCCCGATCTGTGAACGATCCGATTTCCATTGCTCCAACTTTTGCATGGATGTTGAATCGAATACAGAAGTTGCATAAATTTTTGTAAAAAGTCGAAGGATCCGTTCCCTTACAAGAAAACAGTCGCATCTTTCAGTAGAAAATACATTAAAGGTGATATAATAGAAATGAGAAGCGGTATTTTTGTGAAAGAAGATCATGAGCAAGAGATCCGGTTCGATCAACGGCAATACGTTCCAAAAGCTCATTTATGCATGTTACGATAAGTGACAGGAATGTTTTCCTATGGATATGGCATCTTTTCGATCTACAACGTAAAATACATCCTAGAAAAGGAGGAACATCAAATGACAAATAGGTGAAAAGATCAAAGCTTTAAGAAAAAAAGAAAATTTATCTCAAGAAGAGTTTAGCGAAAAACTAAATGTTTCTCGTTCCGCAGTAGCAAAATGGGAATCTAACAATGGCTTTCCGGATATCGGTAACCTGAAGATCCTATCCGAATTTTTTGGTGTGAGCATCGATTCCCTGCTCGATGATACCAAACCGATCGTATCTGACTCTGTGGATCTTACTGTGCCCCATCTTTTGAGCGATCCTAAAGAATATCAGGACATCGAGCTGACCGGTTGGAATGATAATCTCCCGGGCGTTCTCATTTTTGCAGAGGATGAGACTTTCTACTACTATCAATATCCCCATAATGATCGAGTGATCTGCGGTATGATCGGCAAGAAATATATTCGATCGATCACAACATCAAAAAGATCGGAAGCTCCTGAATATGAAGAGCTGACGATCGATCGCAATTATTTCTGCAACAAACCGGTCCTGATCGAACGTGCTCATAAAGAAGGTCTCAAGGGTTTTCTCGATTTTCGAAATGATGACTACCGGGATGTAAAGATCCGTTCCTTCGATCCGTCCGAGATCGAGTTGGAATATGGCGGATCCATCCCGCTTTCAGATATCTGCAGGATAGAGGAACTGTCCGACCAAAAACCTCATTTATAATAAATCCAACAAACCAAAGCAGTACATCTCCAAAATGATATGATACTCCATAAGTAGACAAGGTAATAACCAAAACTACTTATGGATGTTTTTCATGGTTCGAAAGAGATCGAATAAGAGATCAGAACCTGCTTTCATTTTATGCTCTACGGTCCACATTAAAGGATGATAAAAAAATTTTCTGAAATAGTATAATGAACGAAAGCAAAATAGTGTCGTTGTCATAATTGCAACTGTCAGTTGCTGAATATCAAGGTGTAGTTGGTAGAAGTGAAATGCTTTTTTTGGTACAATGAAGAAAAGAAAGGTGGTGTTTATATGAATATCGCGGATCGAATAAGAGAGCTCAGAAAAAGCAAAGGGATCTCTCAAGAAGAACTTGCCGAAAAATTAGGTGTCTCCAGACAGGCGATCTCCAAATGGGAAAGCGAGCAAAGCATACCGGATATTGACAAAATACTTTCGTTATCCGATTATTTCGAGGTATCCACAGATTATCTGTTAAAGGGGATCGAACCACTCACATCGACAAGCAAGCCTATGAAAAAACGATTTATTTTGAGCTTTGTAATTGCATTTGCATTGTTATCGGGAATTTTTTCCTTTTTGGCAAACCGATTTCGAAGGGATGAGATCCTGATGATCTCTATTGCCGGCGGGATCATCGGAGCAGCCATCGGATCTGTAATTTTGTCCCTGATAGAAGTAGTCACAAAGAAGGATGGCGCCAAAAAATAAGATCGCCGTAGCGTCGATGCTTTACAACGCCATCCTTCTCACAAAAAATCATATTCTGATCACAGAAGGTAACGAATCTGAGCGATCGACAGCGCAGCGCTTATTCCCTATGATGCGATCTCAAAAAGTCATCGATCACTTTTACGCTCTCTGTATATGCCTTTTTATTGTCCTGAGCATTTCCTCCCGACCGGACCACTTTGTATTTCAAATAAACCAGTCCATCTCCGGCAAATACATGGCCTGCGTTTTTGAAAGAAAAGATCTGTACATCCTTTCTTTGACTCCGTATGATCTGCGCCATATTCAAACTGTCCCACATTTGATCATCTTCTCCGACAAGCAGGATGATATTTGCTTTTGTATTTTGGACCGGGATCCGCTTTTGATCTCTGGTCTTGTCTTTTTCGATCGCTGTGTCATACATTACTTTGTATGCGATCGGCTTTTTCAGAAATCCCGGGAGCAAAATATTCTTGAAAATCTTGATAAAAGAATGATCCTTCAGATCGATATAGGGCAACTCCTTCCCTTGCCAAGTCCATGAAGATCCATAGTGATCAAAATCCAGACCGGCAAAATTATAGGCGGACGGAGCGATCAAAACCAGATTGGAGATCTCCGGATACTTTGTAGCCAAATTCAAAGCATATTCCGCGCCTTTGGATGTTCCAAGGATAGTGATCGGCTCAGTCCCGATCTTTGCACGGATGTATCTCAGCGCATCTTCAAATTGTTCCAATGGGACCTTGGTCAAGGTCCTAGGCTGATTATTCATCCCGAACATAAAGGCCGCTAATGTTTCGTAGCCATCCATCGCCAGTCTTTTGGCTTCCTCAAAATTCGGCCCCCCTTCAGAACCGCCATAGCAAATGATGATCCCCGGATACCTTTTGTCCTCCGGAACGAGGTGAAAGCCCTGTAGCGCTCCCTCATCAACGTATTTTATTTCGATCCCTTCTATATCCGTCGGATATACATTCTTATCCGTCACGTTAAAGCCATTCATCCTTTTCCCCTTACGATCATCATAAAAACTTCTCCATAGTGGAGATTCGGTCTTTTCTTTCCAAGGACCAAACCTGCTCAAATTTTCGTCGTTCTGCTTTTCGATCTCGAAAGCTGATCCACACAGCTCCTATGCCAAATCCTAACCTTTGGAGATCACATCCGGATGATCTTGCCATAGAAACCCTCCCGCATTTGATCCTCTTCTTCGATCCTTGTCAGCTCACGCTCCAAAAACGGCTACTCCGCTTCATCGAAAGAGATCCAGCGCCGGCACTTCCCCTGTGCTAGTCTTTGGTGGCTACGAAGATCATGATCAACTCTTTGGAAGTTCCTTCAAAGCGTTCGCCTGCCCAATTACGATAGCATGATCTTACGCTCAGTCCAACATCCTTCAAATCGCGGACCACTTGTTCATAGCTACGAAATTGAAGTTTTTGCTCGGTATTTATCTTATGATCATGGTCGAGAAATTCATTGTAAAGATGCATCGTGACGACCCCATGTTCATCCGGCGGGTCAATGAGCGTAGTTTCCCGAAGCCTACCTACCGGGGTGTCTCGAAGCTCATTTTCTTCTTGCCAATTCTCCCAATCCCTTGCTTTCGGGTTTCGTGTTTCAAAAGCAAGCAAACCTCCGGTTTTCAGCCCCTGCGCAATATATTTCAGCGTCTCATGCCAGTCACTGCCGATGATATGCATCGCAACATTCCCGGTCATAAAGACGATATCTGCGGAATTGCTAACGATCTGACGACCGGTGCCTTCGATCCAGGTAACAAGATCCCCGTTGGGACGTTTGCGCCCAATCTCCAACATCGCCGGTGCAGGATCGATCCCGATCACTTCACGCCCCTCCGCCACCAATGTGGTCGTAAAGATCCCTGTCCCACACCCAAGATCTACTATCGATCCTGCATGGGTGTCGTTTGCAAGCTTGCGGTAAAACTCATGATCCGGCCCGCTCGGATTATCATGATCATAAATGGAAGCGATCAAAATATCATCATAATTGTTTTTCAAAACTTTCCTCCTGCTCTTTATCTAAGGATCGATCTCATCGTTTAAGCTGTGTGAGATCACAAAACCTTTATCCCCTTTTCGAAAACCACATTTCAAAACTTTTCACTTATCGAGCACGACCGGATCATTAAGTTTTTTATGCCCAAAACTTTCCTGTGGAGTTGATCTTACAAAGCACTTGTCACCTCTTCACTACAAGCGATAGATCATGACATGATCCTGCTCTCTTTCCTCCAAAATTTCAAATCCGATCTTTTGATACATCTTGGATGCATAGTTGATCTTTTGCACGGATAAGGAAGCCTGCTTGTAGCCTTGCTTTCGCAGCTCCTGCAGCATCCTTTTCATCAGCTCCGTTCCAATCCCCCGGTTTCGATATTCTTTGAGAAGCGAAATGGAGAACGAGGGCGTCTCATCATCCACATGTCCATAATCCTCTATGATCCGGACCCACACCGCACCGACTATTTTGCCATCCGCTTCGGCAACCAGACAGTGATCTCCTTTATTCTTCCCGAAATCTTTTATATAGATCTGTAGCTCCGGCAGAGCGATGAACTCTTTGGGAAGAGGCTCGGTCCCTTCCGGAATAAAAATCGCTTCATATAAAAAGGTATCCAGCACCTCGGTCTCATCCTGCCGAAGCTCTCTGATCAAATAATCCGGATCGTGAGATGCATCCTGTTCATTTCCATTCGGCTGTGTATCGTGCATCGAAAATACTTTTGGCATGCTCTCCCTCACTTTCTCCATGACTAGACTTCACGCTTGATAAAGCCTTTTCCGCTTACCTCGACCATATCCGAGATCGACATAAAGGCTTTCGGGTCGAGTTCTTCGACGATCTGTTTGATACGAACCACTTGGCGATTGCTCGCAACACAGTAGATCACCTCTTTTGCCTCGCCGGTATAGGCCCCACGCCCTTGAAGCAAGGTCACGCCTCGATGCGGATCCACCATGATGACCTGTGCGATCTCCATACTCTTTTGCGATACGATCATGATCTGTTTCTTATCGTCAAATCCGCTGATCACCTTATCGACACATTGATAAGCGACATACATGGCGATCAAGGTGTACATCCCTCGCTCGACTCCAAACAGCGTCGATGCGATCGCCACGATCACAAAGTTCATCCCCATCAGCGCCGATCCGATATTCATATTCCATTCTTTTCTTGCGATCATCGCCAAGATATCCAGTCCGCCCTGACTGGTCGCATAACGAAAGAGGATCCCCATCCCGATGCCATTGATCACCCCGCCGAACACCGCGGAAAGCATGATGTCTTCCACCTTAAAATCCAAGTTCATCTGCTTTAGGATCATTAGGAAAAACGACAGCAGATTGGTCGAGATAAAAGTGAAGATCATAAATTTCTTCGGCAACTTGCGAAAACCGAGGATGAAGATCGGGATGTTGATCAACAGGATAAAAATACCGCTCGAATAGTTCGTCAGATACTGTATCATGATCGCGATACCGCCGACCCCACCGCTCAACAGGCGGTGCGGAATAAAAAAGAAAGTGATCGCGATCGCACACAACAACTCCCCGATAAAAACTGCCGTCAATTTTTGTATATTGCTGCTCATATGTTCTTACTCTCCTTGAAATCTTTCTTCAAATGATCCGATCATCGTCTATCGTAAGATCTCCTCCTGTATCGGATCATGATCTCCTATAGAAGAAGTGCTCGAAAGATCCTCATCGTATGATCTTCTCATTTTCTGATTGCATTATACCATAGGAGGCTAACTCCTACAACTTTGCTACTTTATCGACAAATCCACTCTTTGAAGATCTTTTTCGACCAAAAAATGTCGGATGGGAGATCTTTTGGAAAAACAATTTATTATCATTTACTTATTTATGATCCTTTGATTTACTCACTCAATGATCAATGATATAATATAAAAGAATAATAGGATGTCTTTGTTGCATCGCAACAGGGGAAATAAGGTGAAAAGCCTTGCGAGTCGGTCACTGTGAAGCCTTTATGGATAAGTCAGGATACCCGAAACATTCTAAGTTTCTGCCGAAACCGGAAACTCTTTGACCTTGGATCTGGTTGTCGGTTTTGGCAGGCAGATTTTTTTATTTTAAGAGGAGGTCAAAATGAAAAAGAAAGCATTATCACTGCTTCTCTCTTTGATGATGATCATGACGATGATCCCGTATTCTGCTCTGGCGGAACCAGTGATCAACGATATGATCCCTGTAGAGAGCGCAGCGAAAACCGGTTCTGCGATAACGGAGCCTGAGGTATTACACAAAGGGGATGGAAATACAGAAAACAATGTTCCCCCATTCTTAGCGAGCATTGTTTCAAATCAAGATCTTGATGATGGATGGGATGATTGGGGGGACGAAGATCCAGATCCCGATCAGGGAGATCCGTCACCACCGATAGATCCTCCCGGAGAGGAAAGCGAAGACCTTAAAATATTAAAAGAGGCTGAAAAAAAACTCACCTCTTATTACAAGCTATTACCTAAATTCGGACAGCATACCAATGTGATCGAGATGGTGAAGGCGGATCTTACTAAAAAAGGTTTCCAAGACATCGGCGTTTCCATAAAAAATATCGAAGCAACGCAAAATGGCGACTCAAGCTCAATCGCCCCAGATGGAATGATCACCTATTTTTATAAAGAACCGAGCAAACTTGGTTATGTAAAACACGGACAGTTTAAAGTTGATTTTGAGCTTACAAAAGGTGATAGTAGCCTTATTTTAAAAAAGATTATTGTAAATGTTCCTTGGGATGTTAAGCGAGTGGAAGAGATCATGCAAAACGAAGTTCTTTCTCAAGTAGCTCTTTCATCAATATTAGGGGAAAACTCAGATGCACAGAACATCACGTCCGATCTGACCTTACCCAAAAATGCTAAGGATATAAAATGGGTTTCCATTTCATGGAAATCATCATCTTCTGCAATCAAAGTTCAAAACCAAAAAAGTTGGAAAGATACGTTTTACATCGCGAAGGTAAATCGTGCGGAGCAAGACGAGAAGGTCGATCTAACTGCAACTTTCAAATTTAATCATACTCCTTATGGAGATCCTGCGATCGAGCTTCATAAAACTTTTAGCCTGATCGTAAAGGCACGGGGAGATGCAGAAACGGATGCGATCCGCAAAGAGCTTCTTGATACCCTGAACAAAGGATTTGAAAAAGTCGGCATCCGAGACTTCGTGACCGGCAAAAAACTTCAACCTCAAAACGATGTCTATACGATCAGCAATGATATCCTGATCCCTCGCACGAGCGAGTTTGAAGTGGACGGCAAGTACTTCCCGATCACGATGGAATCCGGCAATGAAGAGATCCTGTCTGTTCCGGACATCGCCAATGCGGCGCGCGGGTGGGTATATCGCCCTGCGGTCGGAGAAGAGGCTCAATCGGTCACTCTGACGGTAACCATCACCAACAAAGAGAAGAATGTATCCGCATCCAAGCAGTTTACTTTTGAAGTCCAGCCTCTGAAGCAAGAGGAGATCGCAAAAGAGATCGCATTGATGGAGAAGGTGAAAGCTGCATACTTTGAGGGGATCAAAGGAGAAAACGATCAAGCGGACAATATCACAAAAAATCTGAGATCTT
Organism: Peptostreptococcaceae bacterium; assembly: GCA_030532705.1. GTDB lineage: Bacteria > Bacillota > Clostridia > Peptostreptococcales > Filifactoraceae > JAUNKE01. The sequence continues at coordinate 59,619 of JAUNKR010000005.1, read as the reverse complement.
TCCAGGAAGTCTATGAAAATGCTAACAACGATCTTGTATGGGTCCGCGATATCAATGATCGAACCAATACAGGCATCGTACCGGTCGACCTTCACGGATGGTACGACACTCAGCAGTGGAGATTGTTCCGATCCTCCAATCCGGCTGTAGTCGCTCATGAAAACCTATTGGTGCATCGACAAAAAGATGCAAAAGCGGTCACGATCGATAGTGCATTATCCAGCTACAACTATGGCAGATACGGAGAGCTTTATAAAAAAGATCCCGACAAGTATAAAAAATATGAAGCACTTGCACCGCTCTACTATCAAGAGGTCCATACCGATCTTGTTGTAAGAGGAACACAAGATCCGGGCAGCTCGGCGCCTGTTGTGGAAAAGGTCAATGTATCCTTCACACTTCAAAGTGCAAACAGCACATGGATCCAAACGGTCGTTCTGAATGATCTTGCGGAAGGGACCACGGTCTTTGACGTATTCAAAAAAGTTTTGGAAGAAAAAGGCTATCGATACAATGTAAAGGGTAGCTATGTCTATGAAGTGATCGCACCGGACGGTACTTCACTGAAAGAATTGAAGGAAGGCGCAAATTCCGGCTGGATGTATAAGGTCAACGGCGTGATCCCCGATAAGTATATGTCGAGCTATGTGCTCAAAAACAACGATAAGATCGTCGTATTCTTTACCAAAGACTATACGCAAGAGCAAGGCTATCCGGGAGGTAGCTCAGGCTCCTTTGGAGGCGGTGGAAGCTCCGCACCATCCAAGATCCAAAAACAAGATCCTCCGAAAGAAACCGAACTTCTTCCTTATTCGGTACCTCTAGCCGATGCAGCAGATCATTGGGCAAAAGAGGCGATCGCATTCGTTGCGCAAAGAGGTCTTTTGCGCACCATTGACGGCAAGTCTTTCGCACCGGATCTCAAAATGACTCGCGCGATGTTCGTCACCGTATTGTTCCGTTTGGACGGCGAGCCGAAAACCGAGTATAAAAATGCTTATTCCGATATCAAGTCGGGTCTATGGTACAGTGAATCGGTCAACTGGGCATCTACTCATGAGATCGTCAAAGGCTTGAGCAAAAATACCTTCGGGGCACAAGAAAACATCACCCGTGAACAGCTTGCAGTCTTTATGATGCGCTATGCACAGTATAAAGGACTCGATATCACCGAAAGAAAAGATCTGTCGATGTATCAGGATATCGGCAACGATTCGATATGGGCAAAGGATGCGCTGTCATGGGCCAGTGCAAAAGGATTGCTCAGCGGAAGAGCACAGGGTAAGATGGAACCGAAAGCCAACGCAACAAGGGCGGAGGTCGCTTCGATCCTTATGAGATTCACCAAATTATTGGAAGCTAAATAAAAAAAAAGAGGTCTTCTTTTTCAAGGGGACCTCTTTTTAACCTTTGATTCTATCCACTTTATCGGCTCCCGCTAAATAGATCGTCAATCAAATCTATGTAGGGGATTTTTAGCTACAATATTGCAGCTAAGAAGTTTGTCGCATCAAATTAAGTTGCTCATCCACTGCACCTCGCTATCATACCTCCGGATCCCGATGGCTCTATTTCTTGCCGAAGAATGCGATCGGAGTATAGACCATTTTGCCATCCTTTTGATCCGATCTCATCAAAGAGAACCCATTCACCATCATATCCGATTTCGGCACCGAAACATTCGTATGCACTCCGCTCATCTTACGGATCAAGGTGATATGCGGTTCAAATTTTTTGTTGTCAAAAGGCACTCCCGCCTCACTCAGCTCCATACGAAGATCCTTCACCAAAGCGGTCAACTTTTGTCCCCCTTTCGCTCCGACCCACAATAAGTCCCCAAATTTTCCAAACTCGGTGAGCGTGAGGCGGAAAGGGCTAAATTGTACTTTTTCAAGCGCTTGGCGGATCGTTGAACCATCCGTCGTTTCTCCGATGAAGCATAGGGTCATATGCAGATTTTGTGATGGGACATAACTCCCTTTGACCCCCGCTTTTTTCAGTTCATGCATTGTCGTGATCAAAGACTTTTTTATCTCCTCCGAAAGCTGTATTGCTATAAAAACTCTCATTACTCTCTCCGATCTTTTTTGATTAGAATTATATCACAGCACGAGAACACAAACAACAGCGTATCAAGATGTTGAGGTCGCTTTCTCTAAAGGAGCGATGAATTTTTACCTATTTCCCCGAAACTCTTCTGCAAAAACTTTTCAGTCTGCAGATACAAAAAGAGCCCTGTGCGATACTCATCGTTAGACCAAAGATCTAACCGTTTAGCGTCAACAGGACTCTCTGATTTCTTAAATGATTGTAAAGCTTTCAACGATCTTCTCCGCTTCTCTCGTCCAATCAAGAGATATCGAAAGCGGATACATCAATAGGATCGAAAAAATACGATCTCCATCTTGTGTCTTGTAATAGACCATCGCCTTCCCGGATTCACCATCTATTACCGTCCCGCCGTAGAATACATGTCCATCTTCCGATGTAAGTGTTCGCACCTCCTCAAGCTGAATGTCGCTTGCCTGAGACAATTCTTCCTTAATGAGATCCTCATTAACGTCGATATCCGGAAAAACAAAGTCGCTGATTTCCAACTTGACTCCCTCCGCTTCCAATTGATAGATATCTCCTACGGTGCCTGCCTCATTGGATTCGTCCACCAGCTCTGTGTCTACCTGTATAAAAGATGAAGGAATCCGGAGAGTATAACGGTTATCCTTATTCGTAAAAACCTTTGTTGATATTTCTTCCGGCTCTTTACTTGGCTCCGAATCTTTGCTTAGCTCAGGCATCTTTTCGCCCTGCTCCTGATTTGTCGGAGGTTCCTGCGGGGTTTCTGCCGTTTCATTTTTTGTGCAACCTGTCAAAACCAATATTCCTAATAAAATTCCTGCAACCGCTTTTTTAGCCCATCTATTTTTCATAAAATCTCCTATCTTCTATCTCGATCGTGCATCCGATATGCTCATCGATCCTGTCCCTTGAACGAGGCTTCCATTTTCAAATGCCATCCATTGTTCTATTTTGTATTGTCCTTTGTTCAACACTTTGCGAAAATCCTTTGCTATTTTCCATCACATATTATAGCATAGCGGACCGATCACAGCAACCAAAAAGCCGGTTACAAAAGTTACAGTTTTGTAGCATCTAACTGTTTTGTATAGAGCCGATCGATCTCTCATATCGAAAAAAGAGAAGCTTTCGCCTCCCTTTTTCGATCCCGTTACAGACCAAGCCTTTCGATAACTTCCGAGATGAGTGCCGACATACTCTCCGAAACATAGACGATCTCATCGGGATCATGGATATAGCAGATGATCTGCCCTACTTTTCCTGCTTTGTCCGGAGCAAAGTCAAGCATCAAATAACAGCTTCCACAGTATTGAGCAAATGGGATCCATTCCTTGTGAAAGAGATAGGGCTGGATCCGAGGATCTTTCATCCGATTGATATCCTCCAGGGTGAAATACTCATGAAATTCCTCCAGCAAGGCATCCTTATTCTGAAAATGTTCCTTCAGATCTTCGATCTCCTCCAAGGACATGAGCGAAAAAGTAAATTCACTTTTCCTGACCAGCGTTGGAAAAAGCGTGAACAGACGGCTTCCGTTCTTGTACCGATAAAGCGCCTTCACATCTTCCGGCAAACAGATGCCGAATTTTTGTTCAAAGGCCCTTATCTGATCTTCATCAGCTCCTTTGATCCCCTCGTATTGTGCATAGTATTCTTCTTCGATCGGGTCATCCAGGTCCCATTCCTCAAAATTCTCACAAAGATATTGTTCGATCTTTTTGATATTATCTACCAGATCCATCGATCTTCACCTCCTTTGATCCTATCGATCTATAATTATTATTCCCGCTTGAGCGCTTCACAAAACGAGGGGATGGATCTTGATCATCTCAAAGGATCTTTCGGAGGATATGCTCACATCGTAAGAACTTGATTTTTCGTGCCATATCAGCGCCTCCAAAAAATTCTTTCGGAGGATATGCTCGCATTCGCTAGGAGCACCTCCCATCCGATCGACCGAAGATCCCCCTCGATCCATAAAAAAGCACACCGCCAAAACGATGTGCTCCATTGATCTAATGTTTTTAGAATGGTGAAAATCCTTGGGAGAACCAGGAGCTTTGAAGCGCCTGCTCCACCTCTCTGGCAAAATCGTCACGATGCTTGATCTCCCATTTTGCCAATGTTTCAAGAAGCTCTTTCGCAGCCGGATCGTCCACTTCTTCTGCCGCATTTTGATAATATACCGCAAAGTCATTTTCCATCGCATAAGCCATTCTCAAGATCGGAAGCTCGGATACGTCAAAATCTTCGCTTAGGTTGGCAAGTTCGGACGCCTTACTGTCCACGATATCGCTTCCCTTCGCAACATCCAGATTCAGCGGCGCGATCGTCTTGCTCTCCTGATAGTTTTTAAGTTGGCTGTTCAGGATCTCATAATGCTCGTCTTCCATTGCAGAAAGTCCTTCAAACATCAATTTGATACTCTTATTGTTTACCTTGTCCTTGTAAAAAGTATAGAACTCCTTTGCACGAAGCTCCATTGACATCGCATACTTTAGAATGTCTTCCAATCTGTTCATATTTCCTCCGTTTCTAAACACAAAAATTAACACCTATTTTAAGGCAAATGCCACAAAATACCTAATTATAGAACAAATTTTCGGATGGGAAAAACGGATCGCAGGTCACATCGATCCCCAGTTTCGCATAGGTCTGCTCATCGCTCTTATTCAAAATCGTCGTCGAATGAGCCTTCGTATTTTTGAGATTTCCCAATTTCTCGAGCGCGACATTCGCCACCGGATTGGCTGTCGCAGAGATCGCCAAAGCGATCAAGACCTCCTCGGTCGTCAGCAATGCCGTTTTGCCCGAGCCCAGCGCATCGCTCTTAAGGGTCATGATCGGCTCAAGGATCGAAGGTGCGATCATATGCAACCGATCGTCCAGTCCTGCAAAATGTTTGATCGCATTGAGGATCGCAGCCGCTGTCGCATCCATCACATCGGTCTTTCTTCCGGTGATGATCGTCCCGTCATTGAGCTCGATCGCTACCGCCGGATAAGTGAGATCATTTTCTCCGATATAGCATGCCTGCTTATCTCTTGCCGCCTGCACGGATACCCGATCGGTCTCTTTGAGATTGAGCTCCTCCATGATCAGCTTGGCACGCTCCGCTGTCGCCGCATCCACATAGCCCATCTTGTAATCGCAAGCCGTCTTGAAATAGCGACGGATGATCTCCTGCTCCGATGCTCGGCGCACCGCCTCATCGTCGATGATGCCGAAACCGATACGATTCACACCCATGTCGGTCGGCGATTTGAACATCGATTCTTTGCCGGTGATCTTTTCGATGATCCTTCGCAAAACAGGAAAAGCTTCGATATCCCGATTGTAGTTGACAGACTGCACACCATAAGCTTCCAAATGGAAAGGATCGATCATATTGACATCCTTCAGATCGACCGTTGCCGATTCATAGGCGATATTGAGCGGATGTTTGAGCGGCACATTCCATACCGGAAAAGTCTCAAACTTCGAATATCCTGTCACTTTTCCCCGCTTATTCTCATGATACAGCTGGCTGAGACAGGTCGAAAGCTTTCCGCTCCCCGGACCCGGCGCTGTCACGACGACGATCTTCTTGCTCGTTTCGATAAAAGGATTCTGTCCGTATCCTTCGTCGCTGACGATCGTATCCACATCGCTCGGATAACCCTTGGTCGCTCGATGGATATATACTTTGATATTTCTTCGCTCGAGCTTTTGTATAAACATCGTTGCCGATGGCTGATTGTTATATCTGGTGATAACGACGGAATTGACCTCCAGACCATTCGAACGAAGATCGTCGATCAGACGCAACACATCCATGTCATAGGTGATCCCGAAATCCCCCCGGATCTTGTTCCGCTCAATATCTCCCGCATAGAGGCAGATGATCACTTCCACATTATCCTTCAATTTTTTCAGCAACTTGATCTTTGCATTTTCGTCAAATCCCGGAAGTACACGTTTTGCATGCATATCGTAGAATAATTTGCCGCCAAACTCCAAATACAGCTTGTCATAATCATTCACACGCTCCAATATGTACTGTGACTGTTCTTCCAAATACTTCTCGTGGTCAAAGCCCCTTTTCATATCATTCCTTTCACGATGCCGAGATCGCCCCAAGCATCCTACTGCTGTTTTATTTCTGCATTTGCTGATGTCCATGAGTGCCAAACCTCTCCTAGCGAGTTGCTCTGTCTCATACCTTATTATTATACCACCAATTGAATGTAAGTTGGGTATCGAATTGCAAATTGGGCGAAGAAAATTTCTGCCGATGATCGCCCTATGTGATCGACTGCCCTCATCCAAAAAACTTTTCAAAATTTTTCCCTCTTTGAAAAAATATTCCATATAGCTTGGCGTAAAGAGAAAGGAGGTCAAGATGGCAACGACTACACCAAAAGGTCTTGTGCTTCGTCTGACTTATGACTTCGGACTTTCCGGCGACAAAAAAGTCATCAAGTCGAGAACGATCAACGGCGTTCGTCTGAACGCAAGCAACGAGAATTTGCTGGATTTTGCAAAAGCGATCTTCGCATTGCAGACCAAGTCGGGAACGATCAGCAGGATCGAAAGCTCGACGATCACAGAATAATTTAAGAAAGGAGATCCAACATGAACAACGAAAAGATCCTGATCCTCGTGTTCAAAAAAAGCAATGGCGGAAGTTTCCGATTTAGCGTCCCTTATCCGATCGAGAACGCTGAGGCAACGCCGATCAAATCGCTTGGAACATTGATGATCGACAATGACTTGATGGAGTTTACAGATGGTGCAAAACTGCAGCTTCTGGAAAAAGCTTACTATCAAGAGACCAAACTCAACGAAGTTTCACTGGCTTAGTGCCGAAGATCGCCCCCGGGCGATCTTTTTTTGTCCGAAAAATCTTTTGCACGGATCCCTTTGCTGTCCTTCAGAAAATTTTGGAGCCTATTCAAATGACCGCTCCAGCAGATCATCATAAAGCCAAATGCCTCTTGATCATTTTTCTTATCTTTTTATCCCTATTCTTTCCTTGATGCTCTTTGCTTTCTTGTGTTGATCCCTATTTTTATCTGTCCGCTTTTCTATACTTTTTATTTTTTGATCATCCCTGTGTTATTCTTTATCCCTGCGTTTTTCTTTATTCCTATCATTCTTTTGATCCGAAGATCCGCTTTCTGTGTAGACCTATCTTTTAGTCCCTTTCTCCCACTTGATCATTTTCAAATTCCTTACAATTTTGATACAGCTGTAAATCTTAGTATTTTTTGCTTATCCTCTCCGCTGAACAGTCGATATATCTTATGCAATACAAGGAGGTTACATGAAAGGTACAGTCGTGGGGACATGGGTCAGGACACTAAGATCCCTCTATCCCCAAAATATAATAGATCACAATATGGAAAAAGCCGGGATCGATCCGCATGCGCCGATCTCACCTTTTGATAATATCGAAGACAGCAAGGTACATCAATTTATCGGATCGGTAGCAAAAGATCTTGCGATCGGAACGGACAAGCTTTGGCGCATTATCGGAAAAGACAATGTTCGCGCTTTTTACCAGTCCTACTCCCTCTTTTTCAACAAAAATAATTTATATAACTTTTTGGACTCGATGAACGATGTGCACAAGATCGTCCGAAAAAAGATCGCCGGCTCCAATCCGCCTTCTTTGGACATCGAGATCCTGTCACCAAACAGCATTCACTTCATCTATTCATCCAAACGGAATATGTATGATTATCTGCTCGGATTGCTCGATGGCGCGCGCGAACATTTTGGCGAAGATGTAAAGATCGAAGAAATCGAGCGGACCGACGGAAAGCTCAAGCTCAAACTGACTTTCCCATACGAAGTACGCCGGATCCGGCGATATCCGATCAGCCAACTCCTGTCGTTTGGTTTTGTCAAAAGCTTCGGGATCAAATTGGCGATGCTGACAGCAATACTTACCTTAGTCGGATCAAAGCTGTTCGGCTCTTTCGAGCTTGCAAACCAAAGCCCCCAGCTCTTTTATCCCGCACTGACGCTGCTGATGGGATCCGGTGCTTATGCTTTGCTCAGCATGCCGATCCGCCGTCTAAGGGGTGAATTGAGCACGATCCAGGACAAGAACTTCATCATCACCGACGAGATCCGAACCGGCGGCGATTTTATCGAAGAGATGCATCGCTCCGCTACGACATTAAAGACCCTGATCTCCGGCGATTTTATCGAGTTCAGCTCGATGACGGAAGAAATGCAGACCTTCGGCCTCGACCTGAGCAATATCGCAAAGAATATGGATATCAACAGCAAAGGGATCTCCGATGTCGTCGGACAACTTGAGACCGCATCGCATGCACAAGCGGTCGAAGCGGAAAAAGTGGTCGTCGTATTGCATGAAAATCTGGAAGGGCTTACAAATCTTTCCAATGAGGAAAACCAAAACAAGATCGAACTGGAGTCCGCACTGTCCGATATCGACTTTTCGTTCCAAGGACTCAACAGCACCATCGATGCAATGCAAGAGGTCCTGAATGATTTTCAAGATCTCAAAGATACCAGTTCGCAGATCCGATCCCGTGGTCGTCAGATCGAAGAGATCGCAAAATTCGTGTCGGATATTTCATTCCAAACCAATCTGCTTGCACTCAATGCTTCGATCGAAGCGGCAAGAGCGGGAAGTGCCGGCAAAGGCTTCTCCGTTGTTGCAGAAGAAGTGCGTATGCTCGCTGAACAATCGGCAGGCGCTGCGGACAATATCAAGTCCAATATCTTCGGTTTTCTCAAAGATGTCGAAAGCATCGCCGAGAAGATCAATGCACAATATTATAATGTGAGCAGCCAGAGCGAATCCATCCAACAATCCGTCGCACAGGCGCAGGAAGCGAATACAAGGCTTGAACAGATCGGCGAGAAAATGGTCGGATCCATCGACGAGCTCAAAAGGCAAACCGAACAGATCAACAAGGTATTCGACTTTATCCAAGCGCAAGCTGCCCTGTCGGAAGAAAATTCCGCAGCAACACAGATCGTCGGAACAAATGTCAACGGATTTATCCACGAATTATCTCAGCTTACCAAGGGGATCCAGCAGTTCGGCGCTCTTACAAAAGAATTTAAAGAATATATTATTGGCTATAAAGTCTAGAAGAAAACTGCCGATATATAGATAGAAAGGTAAAAGGACCTTACAAAAAATCAGAGAGATCCGCGGAGATCTCCAAGCTAGATCAGCAAACCCAAATAAAGTTTAATATAAGATCTCCTCAAAATAGAGTATGAATTTCATGCTCTATTTTTCTTTCCCTTTACAACGTTGATCAAATAAAGTATAATTAAAAGTAGTGCATAAACTTTAACAGAATATCATAGAGAAGCGATATGATCTTAGTCTTATCTATTGAAATGGAGGGATCTATGCATTGTCCACATTGTAATCAGGTGATCGATCCATATCCGCAAACATGTCCGAATTGCGGAAAAATAGTGGATATGGATCCGTCCGGTAAAAAAACGGAGGGTACTGCGATTGGTTGGGGTATTCTCGGATTTATTCTTCCCATCGTGGGCATCATCCTCATGTTTGCATGGCTACACTACAAGCCGAGAGCATCCGCTGCATCAGGTGTTGGTGCTTTTCTTGGAATCATCGTTGCACTAATTCTAAGTGCACAATGATCCCTAACTACTTTACATAAGAGAAAGGAAAGACTATGTACGAAAACGATGCTACAAATATTGTAAAAACAGATCTTAACTCCGATCCATCCCAAAAAAATCATCTCATACTTACTCATATCGCTTGGGGGATCTTCAGCTTTCTCTTTCCGGTCGTCGGAATCACCCTCTGCTTTGCATGGATGAATTACCGACCGCTAACCTCAAAAGTTACCGGGCTGTGCGGTCTTTTCGGACTGATCGGATCACTCATTGTCAACTACTACTTGTAGGTAGCGATCGAATCCATAGGAAGTGTTTACGTAGTTCAAGAATTTTGCGACCGGAGCTGTTACCGGTAGAGTAATGCCGATTTCTTGCAAAAGCAAATAAAATAAAAAAGCCTTGATCCGTGTTGGTTCAAGGCTTTTTTTGACACAAGATCCAAGCATCAAAAAATGGCAGGAGCGCCCCAAGCGTTAGACCAAAAGCTAACGATCGGAGAGCGGTTCTCTGCCATTTTCTTTTATGCTTTTTCAATAAAAATTTTATACGCATTCTCAGCGATCACCTTTGTTGAACCGACATCGATCGCCCCACCGACGATACCTCCTGCAACCGGTACCACTTTTACCAAATTGACAGCTCCTTTCGTGCCATATTTTGTGATCAGTCGAAATCCGACTTTTTGATTTATTGCCATCAGCGCTTTCCCCGGGATTTTATTGATCATAGCATTTGCAAACTTATTCCCGACCTTGATTCCCGCTTGCTTGAACACATCCGCTGCTGCCGATCCGGTCAAGCAAACGTATACCAAAGTTTGAACACGGTCGGAATTTAGATCATAGCCGCCTATTTTTGCAATCGCTGCGATCATTCGAAGCTGAACATATAGTACACTGGTGATATTTGCAGGTAAAGTGACCGCCAATGTCAAAGCACCACCTAAGCCTGACAAAAACCCCGATGTTCCACATTTTATGATTTGATTTTTGATCAAAGCCTTCGCCGCTTTTCCCGGCGATGACTCTTTTTTCATATAATCATCAACCAATTCATCTACCGATTTGCTAACCATCGGTATCCCGTCAAGAGCCTTATTATAAAGTGAATCTAATGTATTTAGCATTTTTTGCTCATCCATTCGCTATTGCCCTCCTATCGATTTGTATGACTATATCTCGACCTTGTCCATTTTTGCCTAAAGCTCTTCCCAAGGTCACTCTACGGTAAATCCATATTGGGACATTCCGGAGGTCTGGACGATCTCGCCATCGGTGGTGATAAATACCGCTTCGACATCCTCGAGTTTTTCGGCAAGCGCAAGCCCTTTGTCCAGTCCAAGCACAAAACAGCTTGTACTGAGCGCATCGCCATCGATCGAGCTTGGTGAAAAGATCGTGACGGATGCCAGACCGTTATCGGTCGGTCGTCCTTCAAAAGGATCGAGCAGATGATGATAGATCTTGCCGTCCTTCTCAAAAAATCGCTGGTACACGCCGGAGGTGACGACGGATCGATCGACAACGCTGACTGTACCCATATAATCATTCGGTGTGCCTTCGGGGTCTTGGATCCCGACTTTCCAAGGAGTGCCCGGCTCTTTCTCGCCGATCATCAGCACATTCCCGCCCAAATTGATGATGCCTTTTTTGACCCCCTGCTCTTTCAACATCGCGGAGATCTCATCGGCAATAAATCCCTTGGCGATCCCGCCGAGCTCGATGGTCGCACCGTTCTTGAGCCAGGCTTCTCGTCCCGTTTGGGCTTCCCCTTCGCTGTCGATATATTCTGCCGCCTCGCCGAGCATAATATTTTTGAAATCGACCTTGCGAACAGCTTCATCGATCTGCTCCTGTGTCGGAATGACCGGATTCTCCGCCTTAAAATCCCACAGATCCTTGATCGGCAGTACGGTTATGTCAAAATATCCGTCCGTCAGCTCGCTGTATCGCATCGATTCTTCGATCAAAAAAGCGGTCTTTTCGCTCACTGCCACCTTTGCACCATCCGCATGGTTGAGGCGATAGATATCACTCGAGTCGATCGACTTGCTGAGCATTTTTTCATAGTAGAAGCAAAGCCGCTCCGACTCCCGTAACAACTCATTGGCACGCATTTCATCGATCGTTTCGTCCGTCCAGATCGAAAAACGCACGATCGTATCCAGTACAAACACTTCTTTATCCACTCGCACCGACTGCGGTTTGCTACATCCTGCGACCAAAAGCATCGCCAGCACCAGTGCCATCCATTTTATTTTCTTCATAACTCCCTTATCATTGCACCATCCAAAAAAGACTGCTGCGCAGCCTTTTTTTCTTGGCACTACATTTCAAAATATTCCCGGATCTCCTCGATCTTGCTTTCCACCGCATCGTAGCCTTCTTGGTAGAGCTGCCACATCTTATCGACATTTTTTTCGGTGCGGGAAAAATTCTTCGTATCCTGCGGACGAACCACTTGGATCCTGCCTTGTTCTTCTAAATAATCGACGATCTCCATACTGTAATTATATACATGCGGTCGGCGCACGATCGCATTGACAAAGTTTTTGTGTTCTTTGAGCATACGGATCGCAGCCCGATCCATCATCTCCGGTTTTTTGCGATAGGTCTTTTCCCTGGTCGAAAGCACGAGAATTTTGTCGCATCCATCCTTGATCGCCTGCCGGATCGGCATCGGATCGCAAAGACCTCCGTCAAAAAATCCCTTGCCATCGATCTTTCGTACCGGAAACATCATCGGCAAAGAGCAGCTTGCGATCAGGTAATCATCACGGTGTGGCGTTTTCAGAAGATCGACATATTCCGCCTCGCCCGTCTTCACATTGGAAACGACGGCAATGACCTCCCCTTTGAATTCCCCAAACTTCTCATAATCGAAAGGCTTTAGGATCTGAGGGATCACCCGGAACATAAAGTCGATCCCAAAATAACTCTTGTTTTTCGGGTCCAAAAAGTTTCGAAATCCCATATATCTTTTGTCATTGCAAAACTCGGTCGCGATCTCGATATTCCTTCTTTTTTGCTTGGAGATATAGGACACCGCGTTCCCGATCCCTGCCGAGACCCCGATCAGATAATCCACCTCGATCTTATGCTCGAGCAACGCATCCAAGCAGCCACTCACAAATACCGCTCGCATCGCTCCGCCTTCTACTACTAAACCTCTTTTCATCATTCGTCCTTTCTCTGATAGCTGATCTTCTTTTCGAGCAAAACCCGGATCGTCCCACTTGAAGATCGACTACGATCTTCGAAATTTATCTTTAGCCCCATACTTTCTGAAACCTTGGAAATTTTGGGTCGCCGTCTGATGATCCCTCACACATCGTCTTGGTTTGATATTTGGAACGACCAAAAGACTGTTTAGGCATTTTCAAAACGGTCACAAGCCTTTCCCTCTTTCAAATCAACTTTTTTATCCGATCGGATCGACAAAATCGGTCAATCCTTCCGCAAGATCGTCTCCCACATGATAAAAAATGCCATTGACAGCGATCACATGGTCTTCAAAAGCGACGACCTCGATCCCGGTATGATCCTTATTGATGATCATGACTTTAGCGACCTGTCCCACAAGGGCCTGAGGTGCTTTATTCAGTCGATAACCCTTTGCTCTGTGCAAAATTTCGACCATCTCCTCGGTCTGCTGTGCAGTCAGGATCATTTTTTGCCCCGATCCCTCAAGAGATAGGTGCATCTCTTGAACATCCTCGCTTCTCAGCGAAACAAGAGGCATCCCTTTAGAAAAATATCGACTTCCCAGAAAAAACAGGATCATCAAAAAAATGGGGATCGCCATTTTGTGTTTTTTCATAACGAAACCTCCTTAATATCCTTGCTTGATCGGACGCTATGGATCCTTTTGGCAAGCAACTTCGCTGAATTGGCTGCCGAATAGATGATCCCCGCAAAAAGTAGATCATCCTTTTCTTTCTCCTTTATCAAGAGTCCTTCAGAAACCCCCGCAGAGATGTCCTTGGAGGCTCAAAGGTATTTTAGTCTTTCGCTCTCGGTCGCATCCGATAGTTGAACCTCACGGAATAGAGTATCACAAGCCCCAGACAGATCCATGCCGGGATCCGAAGCCAATCGAGCATCCATTGGCTGCTCAAGCCCATCAGGATAAAATAGGAACCAAACAACAACCACTCGATCCCCGCCTGACGATAATAGACTTTTTTATCCATCTTTTTGCGCTCTTCTTCGGTGGCATAGACATATCTTTTGTTGAAAACAAATCCCTTTTCCATGAATTGCATCACTGCAATGAGCCAACAAAGCCCACCTGCCAGAAAGTATAACATAGGCGCTCCTTTCTCTCATGAGATCGACTCCACAGGATCACTTGATCCCGTTGATCAGATTCATTGCAAGCACCGTCGTTGTAACAGAGCCTACGCCGCGCGGTACCGGTGTGATCCCCGAAACTTGATCCATCACGGCATCCATATCGACATCGCCGACCATTTTGCCTTCTTCGTCGAAGTTGATACCGACATCGATCACGACCGTTCCGTCTTTGACAAAATCCTTTGTCACAAATTTTGCCTTACCGATCGCAGAGACCAGAATATCTGCATTTCTACAAACTTCTGCCAGATCTTTCGTACGGCTGTGGCATAGAGTGACTGTCGCATTTTCATCGGTCAACAGAAGTGCGACCGGCTTACCGATCACGGTGGATCGACCGAGTACGACTGCATTTTTGCCGCTCATTTCGATGTTGTAATGTTTCAGGATCTCGATCACCGCCTGTGGTGTGCAAGGTTTTTTGAGCGCCTGTTTCGGCTCGAGAACCCCCGCAAGTGCAAGCTCCGACATGCAGTCGATATCCTTCTCCAAAACGAGCAGGTTACGGATCTTGTTTTCATTGATATGTGCAGGAAGCGGTCTTAGCATCAATACGCCATGCACCTTGTCATCCTTGTTGAGCTTTTCGATCACTTCTGCCAACTGCTCCGTCGTCGTCTCTTGCGCAAGCTCGATCACTTCGACTGCGATCCCGAGGTCTTCCATCGTCTTGGTCGCTCCCTTTTGGTATGCGATGTCATCCGGCTTTTCACCCACACGCACGATCGAAAGTTTCGGCTCGATCGCTCTTGCCTTGAGCACCTCCACCTTTTCACGTACCTCTTGCTTCAATTTATCCGCCACATTTTTTCCTAATAATAGTTTATCCATCTCTCTCTCCTTATTCAAAATATTTTTTCTCCAAAAACATTCCGTTGTTACTGCATCGTTTGGATATAATGCTCCTCATCGACAAGACCACGAAGAAAAGTGGTAAATTCCGTCATATCATGATGGAGCAGATCCTTTTTTTGCAGGATCATGATCATCCCGTCCTGCAAAATACCGAATAGATCTTCGCTTTCAAAAATAAATTCCAATTTATCATAGGAAACAAGGTCGCTCTCCGGCATCAAAAAGCCATCTTTCCGGAAGATGAGCTGTACGTCGGTAGCCTCGCCGACATTTTTCAGAAGATTTTTTGCCGCCTGATCGAAGATCTGCGAGCTCTCCTTCGAGACCGTAAGGTTCGTGATCCCATATAGGATAAGCAGACCGCCAAACAGCAATGGCATCAATAATCCCCTCGGATCCATCAGCGCAGGCACGATCAGAAAAATGCCGAGCAAGATCAAAAGGATGCTCCAGATCTTCATCCGAGCCCTTCTTTTTTTGCGTACTTCCTCCGATATCGTTGAACTCGATCGGTTTTGATTCAGTCGATCCGTGATCCGCCAGATCGGAGCGGCTTTGCTTCGAGATATGATCTCCACTCTTTTTTCAAGCATTTTGCTGACTTGCTTTTCTTTGTTTTCAGCATCGATCCTCGTGATCTGAAAGATATATTCCATCCGCCCTCCTATCTTCTATTGGATCAGTCCAGCCATTTTGACTTGGAGATCAGATTGGTCGTATCTTGATTTCTCCCTACAGTTTGATCCGATAGCGTTCCATCTCTCGCTCAGTGAACACATTGACCACATTCCCAAGATATTCGCCTCCGCATGATAGAATGGTGCGTCGACTCGGTTCATTACCGACAGCGCAAGTCAGGATCACATCCTTCTGACCTCGATTCTCCGCGATTTTGAGAAGATGTTTTAAGATCAATTTGCCAAAGCCTTTCCCCCGCGCGCTTGGTAGGATGCTATAGCCGATATGCCCGACTCCTTCCAAATAATCCGGATGCAGATCATATCTGAAATTACCGATACCGATCACCTTATCTTGATCCGTATCGACAAGCAGATAGACCTCCTTAGGCATCAAGTACCCATCATGCATGATCGATCGATCTTCCAGCTGCTCCATGACCCAATCTTTTGCAGTGTCTACCCGACAAAGCCCTCCGGATCCGTCTAAGACCCCGCTTGCGATGATCTCTGTACGATATTCCTCAAGCTCCTGAATATATTTTGTGTTGAGTTCTTTCATTTGCAGGCTCATTGCTCCTCCTTCGTTGCACTCGTCATCTTAAAAAATACTCGACCCGCATCCATATCAAAGGCAAGTTTTTCAAAGATATTGTCATTCCTGTGGTTCGGCGCTCACATGCTTCTTGATCCTTTTTTCAAGGTCGGGGCGCTCGATCCAGATCTCTTTCCCACAGTTGTGGCATCGCATGCGTATATCCATGCCCACTCGTGTGAGGGTAAATTCATTGCCGCCGCAGGGGTGATTTTTTTTGGTCGTGATGATATCCCCCACCGACAGATCCATTGGTTTTTTCATTCGTCCTCCATATTTGTATAAACACGCTCCAACGTCTTGTCTCCAACGACAAACACGCCGACGACTTTCAGTTTGTGCTTATCGATCAGCTCCACGATCCTCTCCAGTTCGACCTCTTCCTGAAGCTTGATGCTCATGCCGCAGCTTTTGGAGATCGCACGAGGTGTCGGGATCGTCATCGCTTTAATATTGTTTTCTTTTACGATATGTTCCAGCATCATTGCATGATGCGTTGATTTCAGACTGATCAAATACATTGGCTACCCCTTTTTCTCAAATGGTTTTACACAAATATTTTACCACAAAAGGACGTTTTTGGCTTTTAATTCTTAGCAAAATATTATAAGATAGGAATGGGGGACGTCATGTCCCCAAAGTTTGCCTAAGGAGAAAGTA
The DNA here is from genome assembly GCA_030532705.1 of Peptostreptococcaceae bacterium. Classification (GTDB taxonomy): domain Bacteria; phylum Bacillota; class Clostridia; order Peptostreptococcales; family Filifactoraceae; genus JAUNKE01. Next base: position 42,772 of record JAUNKR010000005.1, on the reverse strand, counting down.
TGAAAGAGATCTATAAAAATATATTCGCAGGGGATGTCATTTTGCCGAAGTCCCCGCTCAAATCGCTAAATTCTTATATCATCCGTTCGGAGAACTATGCTCTCATCATCGACTCGGGCTTTGACCATCCGGAAAGCGAAGAAAGCTTTTTTGGCGGACTGGAAGAGCTTGGCATCCAAAAAGGGCAGGTCGATCTTTACCTGACGCATCTGCATGCCGATCATTCCGGTTTGACGGCGAAGTTTCAGCAAAAGTACGGCGGAAAAGTATTTTGCAGCGCGATCGATGCGGAATATGTCAATGGCATGGCGAAGGCGGATTATTTTGACAAACAGCTTTACAGCCCGGAATTTTTGGGGCTCTATAATGACGGTCATTTTTTCGATCGCCATCCTGCCGTTTTGTACTCGCCAAAACAAGAGGTGGAATTCACCTTCGTGGAAGAAGGCGACAAATTTACCGTCGGTGAGTATGAATTTGAGGTGATCTCGGTACCGGGGCATACGCCGGGCATCACTGCACTGTATGAAAAAACGCACAAGCTATTGTTCTGTGGCGATCATATTTTGGACAAGATCACGCCGAATATCAGTTTTTGGGGTTTTGAACATGGCGACATCCTCGGCATCTATCTGCAGAGTTTGGATCGGGTACGAGCGATGGAGGTCGATCTTGTGCTCCCTTCGCACCGCATTTTGATCGAGGATCATCACCGAAGGATCGACGAGCTGAAGCAGCATCATCAGGATCGTCTGGATGATATTCTGCACATCCTCGCCGACGGAGAATACAAAACGGTCAGCGAGATCGCCGCAAAGATGCACTGGGATTTTCGTGCGAAGGATTTTGAAGAATTTCCACCTGCGCAAAAATGGTTTGCCAGCGGAGAAGCGATGGCGCATTTGGAGCATCTGCGTACCAAGGGAATGGTCGAGATGCAAAAAAGCGGCAAAAACGATCCGGTCTTATATCGCAAGAAATAGGATGAGCAAGCTCTGCCGATGAATGCGAAGGCTTATTGCAAAGAAAGTCCGATCAAATTTTCAAAGATGGTCGTATTCGGAAGATCCATCACCGTTCTGAAATATTCCGATCCACCCGATAACAACGGAACGACTTCTTTTAGATCCGTTCGGTTCATAAGAAACGGTGCTCTAAAGCACGAACAAAAAATCTTCCAATCGAGAGATCGAGCATCAGGATACAAGATACAAAAAGGGCTGTAGCAGTGTGATGTGGGTCTCACTGTTACAGCCCTTTGTTATTAAATTTGATCAACCAAGCGATCTACTACAGTTGGTAAAATCGATGAGCTTTCTGCTCACTGAAATTCACGATCGCACACTGTAAGAATATGCCCAACAAACTGGCATCGAATCCGATTTCTGCAGCGTTCGTCTTACATTGCGGAATCCAATACCTTCTGAATGATCTCTTTGGACGGAACTCCTTCAAAAGCCTTGTCATTTTCGACATAGAAAGTCGGTACATAGTAGAAATCGACATCCTTCATCTTGTCTTGCTCGGTATCGATATCGATCTGCTCAATCTCAAGCGCCTGATACTTTGGCTCTTCCGCCAAAAGTTCATTCAACCATCCTTTTGCATTTTGGCAATGCGGACACCACTGTGCCTTAAACATTCTGATTTTTTTCATAAACTCCTTGTAGTGAACTCCGATGGAATCACCCTTATTCCTTTCTGATGATTTTAATATTTTATTATAAGCACTGCGGATCAATGACTCTACAACACTTTTTTCCCTTATGAAAACGGACTTCACCGACTCTTCAATATGTCTACTCAATCCGCAACACATTGGTCAATGGTTAAAAAATCCCTTTCCAATCTTTTTCTTTCAAAAGATCATAACATTAAGATACCAAAAAAACGGTCGCTGTAATCACCAATTTTATCTCGTCTGACCTTTGGGCATATCCCTTCCCTTGACAGATGCTCGATTTCGCCTTACGATAGAGAAAAGGAGGTGTGCCATGCCTGATATCGATCTGATCAAGATTTTAGAAAACCGAGATCCATCCGAAAATCTCTCGCTCCGACACGCAAGGGTCGAAAACCTCGACCTGAGCGATCGGAATCTGTCGAATATCGACTTCAAAAAAGCGGTGTTTCAAAATGTCAATCTAAGGGGAGCAAATCTCACCGGAAGCGATCTTGAGGAGGCTTTTTTGGAACATGCAGATCTTCGGGAGGCAAAGCTCGTTGACTGTCATCTTCGCGGCACGGATTTTCGCTTTGCGGATCTGCGCAGCGCCGATATCTCGGGAGCCTATCTTTTTGGTGCAGTACTTGAAAATGCAAACCTTCAGGATATCAAATACGATGATCGAACACAATTTTTCAGACTCTATTGTCCTGCCGAAGGTGCTTTTTTGGGCTATAAAAAATGTTTTAATGAACGCTTGGTACAGCTTTTGATCCCAAAAGACGCCAAAAGAACTTCCGCAACGATGAATACCTGTCGCTGTGACAAAGCAAAGGTGCTCTCCATCCAATCACTCGACGGAAAACAGCATTTTAGCGAGGCAACTTCCTATGTGGATGAGAACTTTGTATATCGAGTCGGCGAGTATGTGATTGTCGAAAATTTTAATGAAGATCGTTGGTTCGACTCGACGACCGGCATCCATTTCTGGCTCACCAGAGAAGAAGCTGCAGGCTATATGTAGTGGATCCTGTCACATTGAATATATCTTCATTCTACTGATAGATCCTTAATTGATCCATAAAACAGAAAAGAGCATCCCCTTATTCAGAGATGCTATTTTGATTATTTTACATAGTTCATTATATTTTTGAGACTTTCAGAAGCTTTTTTTGATCCGATTAATGATCTTTTCTAAAGAATTTTTTTCCAAGGAAGATCACTGCCAACAGAATCGCGCCGGCAAATAGAGCTCCTTGATATTCGAACATGCCGATACCTGTTTTTGGCGCGCCTGCAATATTTTGCTTCTTCACTTCATCTTTGGCATTCGCCTTAGGTACTGAATTGTCGGAAATATTATCTTCTTTCGCTCCTTGATCTTTAGGGTCATTGGTCTTGTTGTGATCTTGATCTTGTTTCTTCGGATCCTCCGGTTGAGATTTTGGAGTTTGGTTGTCCTCTATTTTGTCACCCGGTCTTACCGGTGATGGCGGGTTGCTGCCTCCCGGTGGATTCCCTCCTCCCGGAACAGACTTATCATTCGTGATCTCAAATACATTGTCCCCGATAGCTTGTCCATCGATCAATACGCGAAGTTTGTTGGTGGTACTTCCCGAAATTTTTTCAACGAGTACAGCATATTTTTGAGTCTTCAATGCATAACCATTCGGAGCCTTTGTTTCTACCAATTCGTAAGCTCCTTCACCAAGGAATTGGAATGCCAACATACCATCGGCCCCGGTGTCGCCACTTCTGATGACAGTGCCCGCTTTTGATCTAAGCTCAAATTTTGCACCTTCAAGAGCTATCGGAGGTATATCCGAAGACGATATTTTTTTGATCTTGAAGCTTGCCAACTTCTCTAATGTCGCTTTAACATAATCATCTTGTACCTGGAATTTTGCTCGAGTAGGTTCAGCAGGAGATTTGTCGCCTCCTTTAAGGGATACTTCATTAGTGATCTCACCCACCTTGCCAAAAACATCTGTCACATACCTGATATGGTAATTTTTCTTGATATCAGGAATGGTGAACGCAATTTCCTGTTTCCCATCCTTATTGGTATCATAGTTTACAAAGTCTTCCGCATTCTGAACAGGGTTACCTAGGGTAAATTTACCATCTGCAGTTGTATTCCATTCTATGATCTCAATATACCCAGGTCCAATTTTCGGCTTTCCGTTATCATCCAACGCAAGACTCAATCCCTCCGGTAAGGTATCTACCAATTTCGGATTTTGTCCATTATCACTATAGTTTATGCCCATTCCTTTATAGTCGATAGCCCATTGGATCGCTCCATTGCCCAGATATTTTGCCTGTTTTGCAAGAGGTTCATTCGGTACCTTGATACTTTGGAACTGATCAAGCCCTGTCCAGCTTTCAGATTTGATCGTAAGTTTGTTCGTTGATTTCGCTTTACCATCCTTGTATTCAACGCCCTCAATGACTTCTTTGTTGTTATAATCTTTTCGAATCTCATCACTCGGTCTGGCTTTCACTAAGATCACATAGCTCTTATCCAGATCTTTTGTGAATTTAAATGTTAGTTTTGGCGCGACCGGATCCTTGTGCATTGATTCATCAAACTCTATGCTCACCGGCTCGATTGGAGTCAACTTCGTTACCTTCGAACGTAAGCTGGATTCTGTTTTGTCTCCTTCAAAGACAACATACTGCTTACCAGGTACGATTTCAACCACTTCCCAGCCCTTTGGCAAAGCATCTACCACGGAGACTTCTCCAACCGCTTTGATCATACCGTCCGGACCTAGTACCTCGGTCTTGGACATATTGATCTGGTGAGGGTTGATGCTGAATCGAAAAATCACAGAGTTGTCCACGTGATTATAGCCTTTTGTCTCACCGTTTGAACGAGTATCTTCTGCAAAAAATGCATTCACATAATCTGCCGGATCATCCTTTACTTTTGTTGCATCGATCGCTTCTTTGAACAGGAATCCTGCTTTGTTGAATACTCTCGGTGTACTGTCGTTTACAATTTTATTATTTTTATCTACGAGAACCGCTGAATTTCGGATCTCATTCGAGATCAAATCTCCATGAGTATTCGGGAATACCAGAGTTGGATCGACGACCTTGCTCTTGAAGGTCATGGTGTAGTTCTTATCTTGGACATTAAATCCTGAGATCTCGATAATCTCTCCGACCTCTTTACCACCCTTAACCAATGGATATTTTTGGACATTCAATGTATCACCAACAAAGGAATCCCCGTATTGTTGGCCGGTTGCCTGACGTCCTTCGCTTGAAAATGCTGTCAAATTATTTTTAACCGCAGGTGGAAGTGAGTCTTTATTATCCAATGTATTCAAATCAAGAGGAACTCGCTTTCCTCCGGATATTTCATGCTTATAGTAGAATACATCATAGATCTTAAAATCATTTGCATGACCATAATCGCTTAGTTTCAGTTTGATATTCCAATATACATACAGACCGTCCTTTTCCCAAACGATTTTTTTCTTCTTACCCGATTCTTCAACCGCACTTTTATGCAAAAGGTTGATCCCCGTTCCTGCGCTTTTCTCGGATGCGATCGGTGTCTTGATTTCGTCAGATGTTAAGGTTGCTGTATTTTTAAAGCTTCTTATTTTTGGAACTTCGGTAATTTCTGTAACCTTGCTTACGATTATTAGGCGATGCTTCTCCGTGATATTTCCAATTTCATATACACTGCCGGAAGGCTCACTGGCGATAGCCTTTACATCTGCCCATTTACTTCCATCCCATTTTTGTAGCTTTGCTTTCACAAATTCCAATCCCTCAGGGAGTGCATCCGTGATCTTTACATTATGAAGCTCTTTTTCATGGCTGTTGATCTCAATGCTCCAAGAAAGAACATTTCTTCTTTCTTTTTGCTCGGTAATTAGATCGTAGTTTGCTTCGGAAGCATTCTTAGAGATCCATTCCGGTGTAAATTTCACCTCAGACGCATGCTTAGCGGCTTCTTTGTTACTCTCATCCAGCACCTTTGCCTCATTCGTCAACACCTTCTCCGCATACTTGTTTTTAGTGATTCCCCATTGAGGAGTTTCTGTCTGTCCGAAGAACACATCATCCGGAATGCTTGTCTTAAATGTGATCTCTGTTTCTGACGGAGCATTATCAGGGAATTGATAGCTCAATTTAGGCGACGTATAATCGGGAACAACAGCAGCACCCCCAACCGTGAAACTACCCGGGACATATTCTCCAATTTCAGCAATGTTCAATAGATCTTCGAAGGTAGCTTTTTCCAAACTCGCCGGATCATTGGTCTTTTTATTTGTTGCGCTTACATTCACCGTCCAATTGATCATCTGATTTTTGAAATCAACTTCACCCTTTTTCGCAATAGTGTAGTCGATCTCGGCTTTTGGCGGAACGATCGTGTACTTCTGTTCAAAAAGTACAAACTCGGTGCCGCTTGGAGTCGATGGTTCCTCGATTCCATTAAGTCTGTAGGATGCTCCCATCTCAATGGTTGTCTCCGTATATAAATCATTTGGTGCCGTAGACGATTGGTCGAGCGTAAACTCTATGATCGCGCGAGCACCTTCCGTAGCATGGTTCTCATAGCGAAGCTCTCCGATCTCAACACCGTCATGCACCACCGGTTTTGGTAATGGAACACGAACAAGTTCTAAATTTTTGTGGATCGGAAAAACAAGTTGATCCCCTTTTTTTACAAGCAGTTCTGCCGGCGTTGTAGTGGTATCAACCAGTTTCACTGTCAGTTTAGAGTTGATATCAATATCCTGACCAAATACAATCTGCTCGTTCGGTTTTACTTCGTTCCCTCCCTGGAGTACCGAGTGTTCAGAAACGGTAATCACCTTATTGTTGTCGAGCACATCTGCATAGGACCATGTCGGTACCAAAAACACATTCAGTACCAATACCAGCGACATGATCCAGCTGATCGCTCGATGTTTTTTTACTTTTGTCATATTGACCTCCTTATCATTCATATATAATGTTTTCCAATGTCCTTCCATATAATATTTATTTTCAAAACAATTGGCTTATCTTTTTAATTATAGCCTAGATTTAAATTATTATCCTTATTTTTCAAAATTTTATGTCGCTCATACAAAGCTTCCTTATATGAGACAACTTTTATCAATCGTTTTATTAATTGTGCATTTACAATTATTTATGCAGAACAAACCCCCTCTTTCCATAGAGGAGCTATTGAGAGTTTCATAAATATAAATTAAAAAGTTACGAAAAAATTAATGTGTAATTATTTTTTATAATAGTTTATTTTAATATTTTTAAAACAAGTCTTCAAAAAGTTCACTCCTATCCCATTTTCTATACTCCCTCGTATATTCCAAAAACTGCTGAGCGATGATATAATGGTATTGTTCAAGTTTTTTGTTTTGAGAAATGAGGTGAAAAAATGAAAAAAGCACTGATTTTTATGGCAAATGGATTTGAGGAGATCGAGGCATTGACGGTGTATGATATTCTGACTCGTGCAGAGATCACAGCGGATCTATGCTCGATCGAAAAAGACAAGAAGGTTCAAGGAGCGCATGGACTGCATGCGGAGGTAGCGCTTCATATCGACGAAGTAAAGGATCTTGATCAATATGATATGCTCATCACCCCGGGCGGATTGCCGGGCTCGACAAATCTTCGGGATGATGATCGAGTGATCGCCGCTTTCAAAGCTTTTTTTGATAAGTCGGGCAAGTATCTGGCAAATATCTGTGCTTCGGGCATCGTGCTCGATCGCGCAGGGATCGCTCAGCAGATCAAGGGGACTTGCTATCCCGGTTTCAAGGATCAGATCGCTTACAAAGAATATGTCGATGAAATGGTCGTGATGGACAAAAATGTGATCACGTCGCAGGGACCGGCAACGGCGATCTATTTTGCGCTCAAGCTTGTCGAGCTGCTGAAGGGCAAAGCGGTCGCAGAGCAGATCCACAGCGATACGCTTCTTCCACTGGTCGAAAAGAGCGCTCGATGATCTATCGATGCTCAGCTTACTTTTACAAGATATGATACGCGATCGGAAGGATCGATCTTCTGATATTGTAAGTGACTATGGCTGCATAAATTGACGACAAAATATTTTCAGGATAGGAGACTCGGTTTTTTATCGGTCCTCTATGGCAGGATACGATCAAGTGACTTTGAATTCAAGGTCACTTTTTTCTTTTAGGATCGTTTAAGGCTTTGGCAAAATCCTTCGGCACAAAATTTATTATTTCGGAATAAAGGTCATCGTCTGATCGAGATCGGCAGCCCGAGAAAATTCTCCGGCAAAAGATCTTTACGGCTTAGGATGAAAAATCTCTACGATATCAAGAAAAATGACCTCTGAAAGTTGCTCTCAAAAAAATTTTGATCAAAATCCGAACATTAAAAGCCAATTCTTGTTTCATTGATAGCGATTTTATGTAGTCGATCTATATTTTTGATACAAATATCCTTTTATTGCTTGAAAAATACGTACGTTAATGCTATGATAACAGAGGGAATTTTTTGACAGGGAGTGTTTTTCAAGAGATGGAAAAATTTTTTAAGATCAAACAAAGCGGTTCAACAACAAGAACAGAGATCATTGCGGGATTGACTACTTTCTTCACGATGGCTTATGTCATCTTGGTCAATCCGGACATCATTTCCCATGGGGATGAGCAGATCTTTAATGCCGTATTTATCGCGACTTGTATATCGGCAGCGGTTGGAACATTTTTGATGGCTTTTCTGGCAAATATGCCTTTTGCGCAGGCTCCGGGAATGGGACTCAATGCCTTCTTCGCATTTACGATCATGCCGACGATGAGCGTTATCATCGGGCGGGAGGTCGGATTGGTCGAAAGCTATCAGCTGGCTTTGGTGCTTGTGTTTATTTCAGGGATCCTGTTTATTTCGATCACATTTTTTGGCATTCGCGAGGCGATCATCGAAGCGATCCCCGATAATGTCAAGCATGCGATCTCCGGCGGGATCGGTCTTTTTATCGCATATTTGGGTCTTCAAAATGCAAAGATCGTCGTTCCGAGTCCGGCAACTCAGGTCACTTTATTGAATTTCAAGGGACTGCTCGATCCGGAAACTTACCATGACACGATGGGAGCGATCATTGCGATCATCGGCCTTTTGATCATCGCCGTATTGTCGGCTCGCAAGGTGCGCGGTTCGATCTTTATCGGGATCATCCTCACGACGATCATCTCGTATCTGCCGTTCCTAAACTATGCTACTTTGCCGGATGATTTTTCGACGCATCTGGGCAAGCAATTTGCAGACTTCGCAGAGATCTCTCTGCTTAAATTAGATTTTGGCGGTCTGTTCGGTAGCGGTCATTTCTTACAGACGCTATCCACCGTCATCGTGATCGTGATCTCCTTCTCCCTGGTCGATCTTTTTGATACGATCGGCACGCTTCTCGGCACAGCTCGAAAAGCGAATATGCTCGATAAGGACGGGACGATGCCGCGAATGAAACAGGCGCTTATGTGCGATGCGATCGCAACGACGGTCGGCGCTTGTCTGGGAAGCTCCACGGTAACGACCTATGTAGAATCCAGCGCGGGCGTTGCAGAAGGTGGAAGGACCGGCTTGACCTCGGCGGTAACGGGAACGATGTTCCTTCTGGCATTGTTGTTCGGTCCGGTCGTCGGACTGATCCCATCGGTCGCTACCGCACCATCGCTGATCTTTGTCGGCGCATTGATGATCGGTGGCGTGACCGAGATCGATTTCAGCGATATTTCAGAGTCGGTGCCTGCATTTTTGACCATCATCATGATGCCGCTGACCTATTCGATCGCAAACGGGATCGCATTCGGATTGATCGCATATTGTATCATCAAACTGCTATCCGGAAGAGTAAAAGAGACCAAAGCGTTGACTTGGATACTATCCATACTCTTTATCATAAAATTTATGATGGCTCCATAGCCTCAGCCCTCACGATCCGAGGGATCGCATCTTCAAGATCCTAAACGAAGATCCTGTAAGAGAAGTCTTACAAAACCGAAATCGCAAATACCAAACTTATTGTTTCTCCTTAAAAACGCGATCTATGCATGTAGACGCGTTTTTTCTTTTGTAATTTCCGATTGTCATTCTCTTGGATTTTGGTATAATAGGAAGAAAGAGTTGTACTGATACAAGTTTCTCCGAAGGACTTGGGTACGATCATTTCGAAAATCAAACCGATCGGTCCGATCGACCGAATGAAAGGAAATTTATGAAATACATCAAAGCAAAAAGCATCGTTCTGGAGGATGGGATAAAAGACGATGTGATCCTTGAGATCAAAGACGGAAAGATCCATGCGATACTGGACCATTTGCCGAAGGGCGTAGACTTTATCGATCATTCGGAGCATATCGTTGCTCCGGGATTTGTCGATACGCATATTCACGGTATGGTCGGACATGATATTATGGATGCGACAAAAGAGGGCTTGCTTGCGATCTCAAAGGCAGCTGCAAGGATCGGTGTGACAAGCTTTTTACCGACCACGCTCACCGCATCGGTGGAAGATACGGATCAGGCGATCCGAAATGTTGCAAAAAATCATCAGGAAGTACAGGGTGCCAAAGTCCGAGGCATCTTTCTGGAGGGACCTTTTTTCGCAGAAAAATATAAGGGAGCGCAAAATCCGCTCCACTTCAAAAATCCGCGATTCGATCTACTCAAGCACTGGGTCGAGCTGGCGGACGGTCTGCCGATAAAGATCGCTGTGGCTCCCGAGCTGGAAGGATCGACGGATTTTATTCGCAAGGCAAAGGAGATCGGTGTGACGATCGCTTTAGGCCATACCGATGCGACCTATGATCAGGCAAAGGAAGCGGTCGAAAACGGTGCAAGCATTTTTGTCCACATGTATAATGCGATGAGCCCATTGCATCACCGAAATCCCGGTATGGTCGGGGCAGGGCTGACGCTAAAGGATGTTTTTGCCGAATTGATCTGCGACGGGCATCATGTTCATCCCGCTGCCGCACAGGTGGTGGTCGGTATGCGTAAGCCAAGCTCCACCGCTCTGGTCACGGATTGCATGAGCGCGACCTGTATGCCGGATGGAGATTACAAACTAGGCGATTTTGATGTCAAAGTGGCCCATGGCACAGCAAAGATGGAAAATGGCAGCTTGGCAGGCTCGATCCTTTTGCTCAAGGACGCTGTCAAAAATGTCGTTGCTTGGGGTATCGCGACCCCTTTTGAAGCGATCCGGATGGCGACCTTGACACCGGCAAGATCCGTCGGGATCGATGATGTATGCGGAAAGATCGCCATAGGATATGCCGCCGATCTCGCAGTTCTCGATGAAAAACTGGATCTTGTAGCGACTTATCTCAATGGAGAAAAATTCGAACCGAAGCTCTAATGGTGAAACTGATAAAATGACCCAAATAATTTCTCATAATGGATCTATCCTTTGTAAATATTAAAAAGCCGGATGTATCGGGCTAAGCCGAAAGGAGTCTGCTATGGAAAAGAAACAAGATTATACTTTGTGGATCCTCGTCGGAGTTTTGTATGGGATCCTAATAGAATATGCACATTCGATGGTCTATCGCATCGCATTTTCTTTGGATATCAATGTCGAAACATTGATGACCGACACCGTTTCCATCATCGTTCTCCACTTTGTAAGAGCAGTGATCAGCATTGCTCTGATCTGCTTGGTCAAGGAGCTTTTTAAGAACCGGAAAGACTACTATCTCCAGCCGATCCTCTTTACATTTGGCTATGAGATCGTCGGGAACTTATTGCAGATGATCTACAGATACTCGATCTCGCTTCTGGCACCGAATGAGCATATCGGTTTCTATTTTATGCCGAGTCCGCACCATATCCTGATCTTTACGGCATCTTGTTTTATGATCTGGAATCATTGGCGCCTAGGCAAAAAAATGCACGGCATGATCATGGCGATCGTCTTCAATGTTGCGGTCAGTGTCCTTGCACAGATCCGATATACCATGTATCCTGACAAATTTGTATATCTTCTGCCTTATTTTCACCTCGACCTTATTTTCATTTTGATCGCATGCATCCTATGCATTCCATATATCCTCGATTCAAAAAAATACTATCCGAGCATCGGATATCCGCAAGAATGATCAAAGGGGCACTAAGCCCCTTTTTTGATCGATCCTTTAACATAGTCGGACTTTGAACCTGTGCCTGAAATGACGCAACGAAATGCAACGAAAACATTTGCGTTGCATTTTATTTTGCAACGATACAACGCAAATTGCCAAAAGATCTTCGCATATTACAAACCTTTATTATATTCGGCGATATTTGACACCTCTTCCGACCCCGATCCGCTCGATCACATTCTTTCCGATCAATGCATTCAGCACGCGGATCACTTTGTCCTTGTTCATATGAGATCTTGCTTCGATCTGAGTTCTCGTTAAGGAATCACCTGAAATCAGATCAAATATCAATTTTTCATCCACCGTCAAAACTTTCTCTGCTTGATCCAGAACAGGTAATGTCACCGAAATGGAATTCTCGTAAATGACATATTCGGGCTTGATAACATTATTTTCGTAAGACAAATTGATTCGTCGTATTCCTGTCCCAAACTTTTCAATATATTTCAATCGAAAGAATATATTGCAGATGATGGGATTTCTAAGGAGCGAGATCTGCCCCTGAAGATATTCTTCTCTTGATATCCCCGGCATCAGTCCTCCGGGCGATACGATCTCTATTTTGTCCTTAAACATCGATATCCGAATCGAAGCGTCTATATCCCAAGTCCTATGCACGATAGCGTTGGCAAGGGCCTCTCGAAAAGCTTGCTCCGGGATCTTCTCGATCGTTGTGCGCTCGATCCCATCGATCAGTTCATATTGATAATATTTTTTGAACAGTTGAATCGCCTGCTCATATTGTTTCAATATCGATGTTTTCTCGTAGGTCTCTCGATCAAATAATTCATTGATATTTTCACCAAAACGAACCATGTCCAGTCCGACGTAAGAATTTTTATCCGCCAAAAGTTCCGCTGCCCGATTGTATCCTATATGCAGAGAATACAACTCTAATGTTTTTAATATATCTTCATTCAACTCGCTGATCGATAATTTTTCCACCAATTTTTCTTCAAGATACCGAAAACTCAAATCCTGATTCTTCGCAGGCAATTCTTCGTAAGTTTGATTTCTTCCCTCCAAGATCAGACGATTATACTCCAAACGATCTACTTCTACCGTTGCAGTATCATTTCGCTTGTATGCTCTATTTTTATAAAGATAGGGCTTGTACGGCCCTTCTTGTACTTCCAACACGATGGTTGAATCTACTCTATTGATATTCAATACATATGGTGGCATCGGAGAGATATTGTCATTGATGCTATTTTCTATTGCCAATGCACGCTCATCAAGATCCGATAATCCTCGAATCTCGCCTTCATCGCTCATCCCAAAAATGATCCTGCCTCCGACATAGTTTGCAAAAGCGCTGACTGTTTTCAAAAAACCGCTAGATATATCGACCTTGAATTCCAAGTTTTTTGATTCATGTTTTTCCATTCCATCACCTACTTTCTTAATCCAATTCTAACAAAAGATGCAACGAAATGCAACGAAAACATTTGCGTTGCATTTTATTTTGCAACGATACAACGCAAATTGCCAAAAGATCTTCTCCTGACAACAGAAGATCGATCCATTCGATCAACTCCTCTCCGAAACCCTTAAGCCCTTCAAACGAATGTCAACCTCCCACAAGTCCAGCCGGAAGTTTTTTCTTCTGAATTTACAGAAAATAACACCACTTGGCCCGATAAATTTAGTCGTTCAATTATATAATTACAGTGAACTAACTGAAATTAGTGAGATATAACTTTATCCATATCAATTTACAAAATGATATTTCTATGGTATTTTTATATAGAAGGTATGTTTTTGGAGGGGATTATGAAAAAAAGTTTGGAGAATTTTATACGCAAGTTCGTGCGCGAGTATAAAAAGAAAGAGCGCACGATCACAAATTGGCAGGAGCCGATCATCGGTTATGCAAGCGCTCACGATCCTCTGTTTGACGAATTGAAAGAGATCGTAGGTGACAAGCATATTTCCCCGAAGACCGCAATGTTCAGCGCCAATACCGTCATCTCATTTTTTATTCCATATGAAGAAGAGACCGTCCTATCGAATACGGAAGGAAAGATCGCCTCGCAAGATTGGGCTTTCGCCTATATCGAAACCAATCGCCTGATCGAGAAGTTGAGCCTTGCGATCAAAGAACGTTTGGAGAAAAAAGGCTATGCGACCATTCTGCCACCGGGTCAAAATATGGAGCGAGCATCGCTCTTTGGTAATTATTCACAGCGTCACACCGCTTATATTGCAGGACTGGGGACTTTCGGAATGAATAAGCTGATCATTACTGAAAAAGGCTGTGCCGGTCGATTCGGTTCGGTCATCACCGAGCTTAAGATCGAGCCTACGCCCAGACCGAGTGACGAGTATTGCCTCTACAAACTCGACGGTTCTTGCACGAGCTGTATCACCGCTTGCCCACAAAACGCATTGACGGTGAATGGTTTTGATGCGGAAAAATGCACGGAGCATCTGGAAAACAATCAACGGATCTATCGAGATCTTGGGAATTGTAATGTTTGCGGAAAATGCGTTTCAAATGCGCGCTGCCGATTTGAAAAATTCTAGATCTCAAAAAGTTTTGATCCAATAAGCAAAAACCCGATCCTTCACTTAAGAGGTCGGGTTTTCTTATACCTTTCGATCATTTTTGATTCGCTTCGCGCACTATTCCTTCTCATCAGAAAAGATCCCATGTCTTTTTAGGATATATAATGCGATCAAAATCGATATTGCAAACGGGATGACGATCTTGTAATATCCAAAACCGATCCCGATCCCGAGGCATGCAGTGATCCAGATCGTTGCCGCTGTCGTAATTCCCGAGACGGTCTTTTTCGAATGCAGTATTACCCCGCCTCCCAAAAAACCCACGCCGGAGACGATCTGCGCAGGGATCCGCGCCGTATCCACCTTAAGCGTCTGTATCCCCGAAGGGTATTGTTTTGCAAGCTCCAAAGTACTGATATCGATCTCCTTCTGTATCAAGGTCAATAAGGTCGCACCCAAACAGACGACCATATGCGTTGCGATCCCGGCCGGTTTTCCACTCTTTTTTCTTTCGTTACCGATCAGACCGCCTACGACGATCGCGATCATGATCTTTATCAAAATTTCGCCTATTTCCATAAATTCCTCATTTCTCAATCCAATATTTGAACCATTATATCATCTTGGCCTAAAATTGTAAAACATTTATCAAGTAATATCGATGCTTGAGGGTATGTATCCCGACATTTCAACTATCGGACAAAATGATGATGGAATAAGCTACAAAATATGATCCCGCTTCGCATAGTCCTATAAATTTTTTGAGCTTGGTTCTGACTAAAGATCTATCATATAATACCTCCTACCCCTCGATATGTCGTCACAAATCACAAAAATATCATCGGATGTATTGTCATCATCACAAATTTGTGGTATTATAGACAGGTCGCGGAGAGGTGTCTGAGTGGTTGAAGGTGCTCGCCTGGAACGCGGGTGTACGGTAACACGTACCGGGAGTTCGAATCTCCCTCTCTCCGCCATATTTTTTGAGGTAGCTTAGAGCTACTTTTTTTGTGTCCAAAAGGAAGGTTCGGACCTACCAAAAGCTCTTCTTCGACTTCATCTCGCTTCGCTTGGTTAGGTCTCGGCAGTAGGTTTCGGAAATAGATCTTCTTTTTTCGTTCTATTTCTCGACAACCTTTGCATAGGACCTACCAAAAGCTCTTCTTCGACTTCGTCTCGCTTCGCTTGGTTAGGTCTCGGCAGTAGGTTTCGGTAATAGAACTTCTTTTTTTTCGTTCTATTTCTCGACAACCTTTGCATAGGACCTACCAAAAGCTCTTCTTCGACTTCGTCTCGCTTCGCTTGGTTAGGTCTCGAACACTTCACTCTTCATATCGTATGTTTAGCTTTTGTCTTGGACTAACTCAAAGTATTTCCGTTAAACCTAAAACTAAAAATCTCTTTTTGACTTGTTGTGCTATAATATCAATCAGGGAATGTGCAGTTTAGATCCCCCAACAAAAGATACAGGAGAGAGATTATGTACGAGCAGATCGAAAATTACATTTACAACGACCACCTCGCTTCATTCTACAATGATGCCGAAGAATTCATGACAGAAAAGAAAGAGTTGTTTGACTCCATCATCGGAAAAGAGATCAAGAAATTCTGGATCTCATGGTACACCGGCGCTTTTGACGTGAAAGACACCATCAATGAAGTTGCGATCGAAATGCAAGATGGCAGACGCTTTATCCTGATGGGACGTTATCATGATTGCTTTGCATTTGACCCATTCACCATCGACTATGACTTTAGTACAGGAACCGATTCCAAAGGTGAAAAAGTCCGTATGCTCTATCCTTGGCGCTCCGCATCGACGATGCGTCCGAGTGTTTTAGAAAAGATCGAGCCGATCTACGGCACCGATGAGGATGGAGAAGTCATTTTTTACGGTGTCGAGATCACGACCAAGATCCAGACCATGAAAGTTAAAAATCGATATGAGGCGCTTGACGTAAAAGTCGTACCTCGCAAAAAATAAACGGACGAGAATGAATAAGAACCTCAAAAAATTATCAGCTAAAGTTCTTTCACACTATAAAAAAAATCGCAGGATCCTACCTTGGCGAGAAGATCCGACCCCATACCATGTATGGATCTCCGAGATCATGTTGCAGCAAACTCGAGTCGATACGGTCATCCCGTATTTTGAACGTTTTGTTCAGACTTTCCCGACGATCCGTGCATTAGCTGAGGGCGATGAAGATACTTTGCTCAAGCTCTGGGAAGGGCTTGGGTATTATTCGCGTGCCCGAAATATCCACAAGGCAGCAAAACTGATCGTTGATAAACACCAAGGCGAAATGCCCGGCAGCAAAGAAGAATTACTTCGCCTCCCCGGCATCGGACCCTACACCGCAGGCGCGATCGCCAGTATCGCCTTCGGCAAAAAAGAAACGGCTGTGGATGGCAATCTGATCCGCGTCGGCACAAGGTTGCTTGCCTATGATCGATCGGTCGTAAATGCCGAAGGGAAGCGAGATCTTGAAAACTTTTGGGCATCTCTTCTCCCTGAGAAAAATGCCGGAGATTTCAATCAGGCGATCATGGATATCGGCGCCACGATCTGCCTGCCAAATGGCGATCCTCTGTGCTTGATCTGTCCGATCAACGAGTTTTGTACCGCTTTTGAACTGGGCTTACAGACGGATTTCCCGAAAAAAGAGGTCAAAAAACCCCGACGGGTCGAAAAAAAGACCATTCTGCTCCTCTTTTGTGAGGACAAGATCCTGCTCGAAAAAAGAGAGGATCAGGGACTGCTACGCGGAATGTGGCAATTTCCTATGATCGACGGTCATCTTAGCGAAGACGAGGCAAGAGACCATCTACAGAAAAATGGTCTGTCCGCTATCCGTATCCACCAAGGACCCCGAGCAAAGCATATCTTTTCGCATATCGAATGGCATATGATCGCTTGGGAGGTTCGACTGGATCCTTTTGCTTTGCTTAGCGTCTCAACATCGGATACTGAAGTCCCCACGACCGACAGTCGCAAAGATCAGCCGACTCCGCTAAGCCTCAATGGACAAAAGAAAAGATCCGTGAAGGATCCTTCGGAAACAAATTCCGATGAGTATCAAACAAAGCCTGACGATCGATCGGAGGTCCAGGAGAACTCCATTCAATATACTGCCGATGCGATCTCGCAAAAATCATCGGATGAAATAAAAATGCCGGATCAAACCTGGATCGAAACCGACCGGTTAGATCAAATCACCTTGCCTACCGCTTTTCGCATTTATCGACAGCGTGCCACCGAATTAAGATGAGCGAGCAAAACTTTTTGAAATAAATTTGCTGAACAAATAATTTTGAAATGAATTTTCTTCTCTTAGAAATAGAGATCCTTTCTAAGATCCGGTAGAACGGAGAATGTCAGGATATTCTTTTATGATCCTTCCACAAGGATCTCTTTATTTTTAGAAACTTTACAGAAAAAATTCTCACACATGGAGGGTAAATGCATTTGACAAAAGAGGAGCAGCAGTTGCTCCGGCAGATAGAGATCGAAACGAATAGCCTATCGACCGACGGGCATGCCACCGCAACGGCTTTTGTCGTAGATCAGAACATCACCAAGGTCCTGATGATCTATCACAAAAAATACGATTCATGGGGCTGGGTCGGAGGACATGTAGAAGAAGGGGAAAGCATCCAACAGGCTGCGATCCGTGAATTGCAAGAGGAGACCGGACTGCTCCCAAGACAGCCGATGTCCACGACTCCTATTTCCGTCGAAAAATTGTGGGCATTCGACCATTATCATTATAATGTGACCTATGCCTTTTTTGCCGACGAGAAAGAGCATCTGATCCTCAACGAAAGAGAGACCGGTGGCATCCGATGGATCGACATCGCTCAGATCGACGAAGTCGTCAGTGAAGAGCATATGCTCCCGATCTATCATAAGATCATTGAACGTATCCGAAAATCATAGGAGGCTCTATTTTTAGCAGCTCCCTCTGTACAAAAAACTCCTACACTTTTAAGTTGCAGGAGTTTTACTTATTATCTCAACCACACAAGCCCTAGATTGCTTACGATTTGGCATAATTAAAAATTTTTACCCCGTATCGATTCATAAATCGTATATCTTGTACCAAAATCGGCGCATTTTCCTGATTTATACTTTTTGAATAGAACACATAGCAATACACGCCATCAACCTTGTTTTGCCAATCATAAAATGCTTTGTTCTCCATTGATTGATGCGTCTTTCCATTTTGTAGCGCTTCGATAAACTGCTCATATATTTTTTCACCATCTGCTCCGTTTCCATGAATTTTTGCCGCGAAGACAAATGCCATTCTTAGCTCATCATCATTTGTCGTAAGATATTTTTTATCTGGGGATGTTCTAGCCCCTCCCATCACATTTTGAATATGAAGTTCAGTGTATTTGACTCGCCCTCGCTGACTTAGCATGATCGTTCTTTCTAATGTCGGAGGCTCGAGCTTTGGATCTTTCAGGTAGTAAACAATCATCTTCTCTCCCAATTCATCTCTACGACTCACTTCCCATTCGAGCCCACTTTCAATCAGTACAGAATTTACCCGTTCTTTATCATACAAATCATCGGTTGCTTCCCAATATAGATAACTACCGATTTGCCAGAGGATACATAATATGATGATTAGCGCTGTTACACCACAGATCTTGCCATGTCGGATTTTATTTACTATAGAATGCATAACCTACCTCCTTCTTCTTAAGGAACAATTCCCATTAATATATAGCATTACAGAAAGTAGTCTGGATTTCAGACTACTTTCTACTGTTAAGTAAATATGTTCGAAGATCACTAGGCTATATTAGAAATAGATTTATTACTTACCATTATACTATTTCATTTTAATTCGTCAATAATATTATTCTAAATTGTCTCACAATTTTTATAATCCATTATAAATTTTCTTCAATAAGTTTATGCCACTAAAAAATTAAATCTCCCCCTTCTTCCATCTTTTTGGAAAAACCTTATCACGAAACGCCCCTTAAAACTCAATCATTCTAAAGTCCCTGCGACTACGATCCTATTTTCGTGATCGCTCTTCCGTATGATTTTGCATACCCTTTATCGTCAGATCTTTTGCCATCTCTTATAATTTTTTCTCCATAACATGCACGACACATTCTTTATCCGGGCGAATCGTGCTGTTTACGATTTTTTGTTCAACAAAACCGACTTTTTCCCAAAATTTCAACCCTCGCTTGTTTTGTTCAATAACACCGAGTCGGATCCTTTGGAAATCTCGTTTACGCAGTTCTTCTTCGATCGCTTCAAAAATTTCTTCACCGATGCCATGTGAATGATGTGCTCCTTCAACCAGAAAAAGTCCGATATAGGCGCAATCCTCATCCGGAAAATTTGCAATCAAATCCATCAGCGCCATCGGATAGCCGTCATAGTAAATCAGCAAAAACTCCTTTTGCTCGGCTTTGCAGTTCGGTGGTAACTCCTGAAGATTATAGATTAGGGTCTGTCGCTCCACCTTTTCTCCGGAAGTCATTAAAAAATATTCCGCATTGCTTTGATAGATCTTCCATAGCATTTCAATTTCTTCATCCGTGGTTGCTTTGACCCATTTTATTTTCATGATGCCCTCCTTATAGATCCCTTCGCTCCACCATTTCATCAACATACAATAATTTGAAATATCCGATCCCGTCTGCCCGTCCGAATGGATCTCCCCTACAAAGATCTGAATGGATCATAGAGCAGATAATGACCGCAAAGAACCTTTTCAGACGCTCCAAAGTCAAAATCTTTTCAGCAAAAGTCTATTTTAGCTCCACCCAATAGTAATTGAGCAGGAGATCTTTCTTGTATTCCTGCTTTTCAAAAACTCCACCACAATATTCGGTGATCTTCCGTGATGCGATATTGTCCACATCGCAGGTGATCCGTACTTTTTCAAGCCCCATCTCTCTTGCCTTCTGCAAGATCAGCCGGAGCGTTTCCTTGCCATAGCCACGATCTCGAAAGTCCGGAGCGATCCCACAGGCGATACTGCAATAGGTAGCGTGGTAACGAATGGAGGTCGCCCCTATGAGCAGATCCTCTTTCTTGACAAAAAATAAAAGCTCGTGTGGATAGATTCCGTCCCCGACTCCGTCCCAAAACTTTCGCATCCGCTCAAGCCAAGACGGGTAATCTCCATTGAAAAATCGAAGGAGCTTCGGGTTGATACGACCTCCAAAAGCTCTCCATTTCTCCATCATTTCAACAAAATCCTTCTCATCCTTTTCAAGCGGACGCTCCAGTTTGATCATTTCTTTATCCCTTATATTTCTTCTTCCAACAGCTTTTGCATTTCAATAAAACTCCGCTCGTTTTTCTCAGCAAGGTTTGCGATGTCCTCGTATTCGATCTTATATTTCTGAACACCGTATCCTTGAGAGTATTTCACTCGAACCTCGCCATAGCTGGTCTTGATCGTCTTTATTTCTCTCGCCAGGACATAGCGCTGCATCTCCTGTCTTCGAATGCCGATCGCTGTCGTATGACAAAAGATCGATCGCATAAGATGCTCTTCCTTTTCCGGCCTTACAAGCACACAAAGCTTGAGAGCAGGACGATTTTTCTTCATCAGGATGGACTCGGCATAAACATCCAGCGCCCCTTCTTCGAGCAACTTCTGCATCGCATATCCGATCTCTTCAGCGCTCATATCGTCGATATTTGTGCAAAGCTCCACGATTTGATCCATTTCCATACCTCCCGCTCTATCAAAATGCATCTACAAAATCAGCCGGTCTTCCAGCCTCAAAGCCTTCTGTCTCCAGCTCTTTTCCATCGATCTTTATATAAGCTATATCCCTTCTTTTGTCGTAATCCCAAAATCAGAAAAATAGTTCTCAACAATCTGTATCTTGAATAACCGTTCTTTTCTTCCGGTCTTGTAGGAAACGGCGACCTCACCGTTCCACCAAATCGAAACGATCACGATCTCATCCTTGGTTTATTATATTCTATACCAAAATCAGAAAAATAGTTCTCAACAATTCGTATCTTGAATAACCGTTCTTTTCTTCCGGTCTTGTAGGAAACGGCGACCTCACC
>JAUNKR010000005.1:0-21281 GCA_030532705.1 Peptostreptococcaceae bacterium | reverse complement strand
GTTCCACCAAATCGAAACGATCACGATCTCATCCTTGGTTTATTAGGTTGTAGTATAAATACCAAGCTTTCCATTGTACAGCATATTATCACGCCCTATGCCGAGATCCGCTTTTATGAGAATTTTTAAGTCCCCGATCTTTACACAAGGATCCGATCCTTTTAGAGTCGACTATCCAAAAAGGATCTTCTGCATGATCAAACTGGATACCGCAACGGCAAACCATGCGGTCGCACCTGTTGCGATCGGTTTGAGCCCCGCTTTTTTGAATTGGGCGAAGGAGACCTGACTTCCGATGCCTGCCAATGCCATCGCCATGAGCCATTGCGAGATCGTCTTCGCATATTTTGCCCATTCGGATGGGATCAAGCCGCTACTACTGATGAGCGATGCCACCAAAAACCACAGGATGAACCAAGGCATGATCTTGACGATGGACACATTGCTTTTTGCCCGATCCTTATAGACGCGGATCATCGCCATCAAAATACAGCTCGGGACGATCATCAATGCCCTTGTCAGCTTCACGATGGTCGCGATATTGCCCGCCTCCTCGGAATAGCTGTAGCCCGCCGCAACGACGGAGGAGGTATCATTGATCGCTGTTCCTGCCCAGATCCCGAACATCGTATCATCCATTCCCATCCATCTTCCCAGAAAAGGAAAGAGAAAGACTGCCACGATATTAAACAGGAAGATCGTCGAGATCGACAGAGCGATCTCTTCTTCATCCGCTTCAACGACCGGTGATGCCGCAGCGATCGCCGAACCGCCGCAGATCGCTGTTCCAAATCCGATCAGAGTGCTTAGCTTGCCGGACAAAGACAGTTTTTTGCCTACAAGAAGCGCTACCGAAAAGGAGATCGCGATCGTCACGAGCGTGATCGCCAAAGACTGCGTTCCCGTCTCGGTGACCTTCGCGAAAGACATCGTAAAGCCCAACGCGATGATCGAGTATTGCAAAAGTTTCTTCCCGCTGAATTTAAGTCCCGCTTTTTCACGCTTGGACACGCCCTTCAAATTGTTATACAAGATCCCGAGCAAGATCGCAAAAACAGCAGAGCCGATCAGTCGAAATCTGCTCCCCAAAAAAATTGCCACTACCGCAATACAAAAAGCTGTAAACAAGCCATATCCATTCTTTCTGATAAGATCCATCGGTTGTCCTTTCATTCTCATAATAAATATTCATCTAAAACAAAATTAAATCTTTTGTGATTTTTTCACGCCCGGTGACCTTCTATGACAATAAAGAGCAAAATCCATCATGTCAAAATCCATATCCGGCATCGATCATTTCAAATGATGCCCCATGATTATTTGCCTTTTAGACACCGATCCCTTGTTTCGCATTATCGGCTGTCCTCCGATCTAAAGTCTTGTTATTCCATTCTTTGCTTGTATCAGTTTTTAATACCTCGACAACAAGAACTTTTCCCCAAGTCGATCATGATCCTCTTAGTGATCGATTTTATTATAGCAAAAGTTGGGATTTGTATCAATTGCAATAAAAAAGCTCCAAAAGGTAGACCCTTTGGAGCGGTGTATTTGGTAGATTAAATTTTTCCTACAAGGTCGATCCCCGGAGTCAATGTATCTCCGCCCATCTCCCAGTTTGCAGGGCAAACCTGATCGCCATGCTCAGCGATGAATTGTGCCGCCATGACTTTTCTATGAAGTTCTTTGATATTTCTTCCGATTCCAAGAGCGGAGATCTCATAGATCACGATCTCGCCTTCCGGATTGACAAGGATCGATCCGCGGTGTGCCTGTCCTTCTTCTTCGATCAATACATCAAAAAATCTTGAAAGTACGAACGAACGATCTGAAAGTAGCGGATAATTTACCTTTTGGATCGCATCGGAAGCATCTTTCCATGCTTTATGAACGAATTCACTGTCTGTAGATACACCATATACCTCACAGCCGATCTCTTTGAAGTTCTCATACTGCTTTGCAAGCTCCTCCAACTCTGTAGGGCATACAAATGTAAAATCTCCGGGATAGAAGAAGAACAAAGACCATTTTCCAAGTACATCTTCTTTTGAAACCTTTGTAAACGCATCGTTGATAAATGCCGGTACGCAAAAATCCTCTAATTTTTTTCCAATGAATTGACTCATAATTTTTCCTTTCTTTATATAGAATGATCAAAGGCATGAGAAATGCCTTTTATGATGGATCTCCATCCAAGCCGAAGGATGTTTCACATCCTAAGAAGCTATAGATATTATATCACTAATAGTATTTCTTATCAATAGAAAAAATTTATGAGTATTTTATAAAAAATCTATAAAATCAAGTTTTTGATACTTTGACAAAACATTCGATCCGATCTAATTTGCCATATCGATCAGTTTTTTTACAAAATCACTCTCCGGATCGTTACGGACTTCTTCATTGGTCCCATACTGCTGGATCTTTCCTTTGTCCAGCACGAGAATATGCGTGCTGAGTTTGAATGCTTCCTGGATATCGTGGGTGATGAAGATGACGGTACAATTTGTTTTGCGGTGGATCTCCTTGAGGTCTTTTTGTAGTTGGTATCTCGTGATGGAGTCCACTGCGCCGAAAGGTTCGTCCATCAGCAAAATATCCGGCTCATTCGCATAGGCTCTTGCGATCCCTACCCGCTGTTGCTGCCCACCGGAAAGCTCGTTGGGATAGCGCTCTTTGATCTCCGGCGGAAGCCCCACCATGCTGAGCATATTCTCCACGATCTCACGGATCTCCGATTTTGATCGGTTTTCGAGCTTCGGCACATAGCCGATATTCTCTTCGATCGTCATATGCGGGAACAGTCCATTGCCCTGGATCGCATAACCGATCTTTCGTCGCAAGGCGATCAGATCTTCGGAGAGGATGTTTTTGCCTCTGACCAAAACTTCTCCTTCATCCGCCACGATCAATCCATTGAGCATTTTCATGATCGTCGTTTTTCCGGATCCCGAAGTCCCTACCACGCTGAGAAAATCGCCCTTGTGGATCGTCAGACTGAAGTTTTGCAAGATCGTTTGTTCTCCATATTTTTTGCTGACATTTTTGAATTCAACTATTCTATCCATTGTTATCCTCCAGCAAGCCCTGCTCGATCAAAAATTCTTTGGCAGCGGCTTCCGGTGTCTTTTCACCGACTTCTACGAGATGATTGAGTCTTGCCATCGTCGGCTCATCGATCGAGCCTTCTAATCGGTCGAACACTTCCTTCGTTTCCGGATATCGTTCCAAAAAATCGATCCGCACGACCATCCCCGCCATATAGGAAGGATAAAATCCCATATCATCCTCCAAAACGACGATCCGCGGATCCGAGAGCTGTCCGTCCGTTGTAAAGACGGTCATCACATCGAGCTGTCCGTCGAGCAGTGCCTGATATTTGAGCCCATTGTCCATATCGACGCTCTTTTTGAAATGAAGATCGTATGCCTTGGTCAATGCGGCAAATCCGTCCTCTCGTTCAAAGAAGTCATATTCCGCACCGAAGACAAGATCTTTGGAATATTTTTTCAGATCGCTGTAGGTCCTGATATCGTATTTTTCTGCGATCTCCTGTCGGATCCCGAGGCTGTAGGTATTGTTGAAGCCGAACATCCCTTTCCAAGTGAGTCTGTAATTTTGTTCGTATTTTTCTTTCAGCTCGGAGAATAGCTCATTGGTGTAGGCTCCTTCCTCCTTGAGCACGATCTGCCAGGAAGTGCCGGTATATTCGGGATACATATCAAAATCTCCGCGCAAGATCGCCGGATGCAGATTGGAAGTTCCTCCCCCGACGCCATGGGTGATGTTCACTTTTGATCCGGTCTGATCTTCGATAAGCTGTCCGACGATCTCTGCCAAGATATAGCCTTCGGTCGTCGGTTTTGATGCGATCTCGATCATATGATCCATACCGGATTGCATGAGCGTCAAAAATAAGATGCCAACAGCTAGGAAAGCCGTCGATACTGCCAGCAGGATCTTCTTTTTCCTCGACTTATATTTTCGCTCGGCGATAAATTTTTCCAAGATCCCGAGCAATGCGTCAAAACCCAGTGCCAGCAGCGCGATCAAAATGCTTCCGCTCAAGAGCAGGGTCTTGTTATTGGTCGTGATCCCGCGATAGATCGCAACGCCAAGCCCTCCCGCTCCTACGAAGGAGGCGATCCCCGCCAGCGCGATCGTCATCGTCACCATGTTGCGAACGGCGGAAAAAATGATCGGGAAAGCGAGTGGCAGTTTGATCTTATAGAGGATCTGAAACTTCTTGCTACCCATCGCCTCGCTCGCCTCGATGATGTCCGGATCGATATTCGTCATTCCGATATAGGTACTTCGAACGACCGGAAGCAGTGCATAGATCGTCAGTGCAATGACCGCCGTGGTGTTTCCGATCCCGGTGATCGAGATCAATACCCCGAGCAATGCGATCGACGGCACCGTGTAAGCGATATTCACAAAGGAGATCACGAGATTCGCAACTTTTTTGTGCTCCGAGATCATGATCCCGATCGCCATCCCCAGGATCACCGCAATGATCACTGCGATCAAAGTGATCTGGATATGTGATAATATCAGCTCCGAAAAAAAGCCTCGATTGTTTATCAGCTCTGCGATTATACTTTTTATCATTGCTTTGCCTTTCTCAATGTGCCGAAAGATCAATATCTTGAACCGCAAGTTCTCTCAACAGAAACCCTTTCGGCAAAGTTCCTGCTGAAATGATATGAGATCATTGATCCTTCGATCTATCCGGATCCTATGAGCGTTGAAAATTCTACCGGATCAATCTGAAATACGATAATACCTTTGGAGTAAAGTCTTTCGCTCTTTCCAATCGGGCATCTTGCTCTCCACCAATGCATGAAAAGCTTTAGAATGATCCGGATGGATCAGATGTGCCAATTCGTGCACGACGACGTATTCGATCGCGGAAAGCGGCGCTTCGATCAGCATCGTGCTGAAGGTGATCTCCTTTTTGCTGTAAAGGCAGCTTCCCCACCGCGAGCGCATCTTTCGATAGCGCAGGCTCGGACGGGCGATCCCTTCTTTTTCAAAAAGCGGGAATACACGATCCAAGATCTGCGGAAAGATCTCGCCACAGGCAAATTTTTGCCAATCTTCGACCGCTTTTTTCTTCTGTTTTTCGTCGGAAGGATCTTTCACGAAAATATGGAATTCCCGAGCATCAAAATGGAGCACCGCATGGATCTTCGTTCTTTTTTGGATACGGATCTTGTAGGCTTTGCCTAAAAAACGGATCTCCTCCCCTTCCTGCAAGATCATAGAAGGTCGAACATATCGCTCAAATTTGTCCAATGCGGCAAAAATAAATTCGCTTTTGGATCGCACGAATCGATCCGCATGATCGATCGGCACGGACGACGGCATCGACACATGGACGCTTCGATCCGGCTTTACCCTCAGATTGATATTCTTTACTTTTCTGAAATGGCAGAGATATTCGATCTCTCTGCCATCCACTTCCACCTTACGCACCAATTCTTTTGTCTTCAAAATCCCTCTCTGTTCCCAAATCGATCCCCCGATCGCTTGTATGACTGGTCTACTTTATCCTTTTGCCCTCTTGGATCATTCCTTCTGAAGTTGGATCCCTCGCTAACGTTCATAGACGATCTTGCCTCCGACGATGGTCATATCCACCTTGATATCTTTGATCCGATCCTTATCGATCCTAAGCGGATCCTCGCTCAAAACCACCAGATCCGCCAGTTTGTCGATGTCGATGGTCCCTTTGATATCCTCCTCAAAAGAGGCATAAGCGCCTTCGATCGTATAGCCCAGGATCGCCTGCTCCACGCTGACCGCCTTATCCATCATCCATCCCTCCGCCGGTTGACCGCTTAGGTCCTTGCGTGTGACCGCCTCGTAGATCCCCGCCATAACGGAAAAAGTCTCTACCGGCGCATCGGAGCCCATGCTCTCATGGATCCCGCGATCATACATTCCCTTCCAATCATAAGAGGTCGATTCTCTTGCGCTTCCGACACGACTGTTGACGATCTTCCAATCATAGTCCAAAAAGATCGGCTGAATATAGGCGAGGGCTTTGAGATCCTGAAATTTCTTCATCAGCGACTCATCCGTGATCTGTGCATGGACGATCCCATGTCGATGATCTTCACGATGATAGAGCTTGAGCGCATTTTCGATCGCGGCAAAAGCCATGTCCATCCCGCCATCTCCGATCCCATGGATCGCGACCTGACAATCATTCTGATGAGCGGTCCATATCAGATCATTGAGCTCTTCCTGAGTCGCCGTGGCGATCCCTCTCGTACTCGGATCATCACAATAAGGCTCCCTGAGCAGTGCCGTTCTTGCGCCGAGCGCGCCGTCGATCAACAGCTTGAGCGGTCCGATCTTGAAGAATTCACAGCCTTTGCCGGTACGATACCCTTCTTCATAAAAATCCAATAGCATCGTCTTTTGAGGCAATAGGCATTGTTCATATACTCGCACGCTCATATCGCCCGCCGACAATAACTCTTTGTATGCTTGGATCACCTTTCGATGATCATGATCCGGCATTGCTCCAAAATCATCGGATCCTACCGAAGTGATCCCTTCCTTGTTCAGATCATAAAATGCTCTCCGCATCATCGATTTCATCTTCTCGATCCCGGGCGGCCTCACTTCCCGAAGGATCAGCTCCTGCGCATTCTCTCGAAAGATACCGAGCGGTTCGCCCTGCTCATCGACATCAAAATATCCGCCCTCGACCTGCGGAGTGCTGCTGCCGATCCCTGCGATTTCCAGTGCTTTGGAATTGACGACGAAGATATGGCCACAGGCTCTGGTGAACAAGAGCGGATGGTCCCTGCTGATCACATCCAGATCATATCTTGTCGGGAAAACCTTGCTCGAGAAATGATCCTGATTCCAGCCGCGACCCAAGATCCATTCCCCTGCTTCAAAGTCATTTTCTTCTATAAAATCTCGTGCACGCTCCTGAAGATCTTCGATCGAGCTTGCTCCCGTCAACTGCACCATCGTGCGTGTATAGCCATAGTTCAGCAAATGCATATGCGAATCGTTAAAGCCGGCAAATACCGCACGACCCCCAAGATCGATACACTTCGTTTCCTCTGTTTTGCTCTCCATTACAAAATCGTCGCTCCCGAGCATCACGATCTTAGAGTCTTTGATCCCTACCGCCGAAACCATCTCCAGTTCCAAACCCGTATAAATTTTTCCATTATGTAAGATCCGATCCATTTTCGCCTCCTTTGCTACAAAATGTCCAAAGCTTCGCTCTTGATGATCCGCTACAACACTTTCTTTCATTATCCCACGAATGTTCATCGCTTTCAAGCTTTTCAAAGTGTAAAAAAGCTCCTAAGCAGGAAAATTCACCTTGTTGCTTAGGAGCGTTCTATCATCTCCGATCCGTTTTGCCGGTCTATATTTGATTTCTTTTTACATACTGAACAGATCGTTCAACGCTTCCGCCATCGTCGGATGGGTGAAGATCTGGTTTTTCAATACGGTATAGTCCGCATTGCAGGCCATCGCCGTCGCGATGATATTGATCACCTCATGGGACTCTTCCGCAAAAAGCGTTGCGCCCAGGATCTTGTTCGTCTTTTTGTCCACGATCGCCTTATACAGACCGATCTGATTCCCGAGCACTTTCGCCTTCGGGATCATGGATGCCGGCATTTTGAAAACCCGGATATCGTAGCCGTTTTTGATCGCCTCTTTTTCGCTTAGCCCAACTTTTGAAAGCGTCGGATGCAAGAACACGGAGGTCGGGATAAAGGTTCTGTTTTTGGTCGAATAGGACAGATCCCCTTGCAAGAAATTCCTCACGATCCTAAAATCATCAAAGGAGATATAGGTGAAGTTCGGGCCTCCGTTGACATCGCCGAGCGCGAATATATGGCTCTTATTGGTCTGCAAAAACTCATTGACCGCGATACTTCCTCTTTCGCTCAGCTCGATCCCGGCATTTTCCGGCTTTAGCTTTGCCACATTCGGACGTCTTCCGGTCGATACCAAAATATAGTCTTGAACGATCTCGCGTTTTTCGCCGTTTAGTTCATAGCAGATCGTCGTTTGATCCGCCACTTCGGAGACCTTCTCGATCTTTGCCTTCATCACGATCCGGATGCCGAGAGCCTCCAGACTCTTGAGCACTTCTTCCGCCACATCATCATCTTCACGCTCCATAAATCGATCCGACGAATCAAGTATCGTGACCTCACTGCCGTATTGCGCATAGGTTTTGGCAAACTCCAGTCCGATAAAACCGCCACCTATGATCGCCAGCTTCTTCGGCAAGATCTCCAGATCCATCAATGTTTCACTCGTAAGGATCCTCTCAGAAAGCACCAGTCCTTCGATCTTCGGCACAAAAGATTCCGCACCTGTATTGATGAAGATCCGCTCTGCGACATACTCCGTCTGCGTTCCGTCCTTCTCCACCATCACCCGATGCTCATCGATAAAGCTTGCCACCCCGTCGATCACTTCAACACCTTCTACATTCGCCACCTTATCATAATTCGCCTTATTCAGCAAAGCGATCAGATTTTTCTTCTCACCCATCGACTTGGAATAGTATTCCGCCGGGTCATAAGAATTGTATTTTTTTCTGTCGGCTTTTACATTGAGACTTTTGGACGGGATACAGCCCACGTTGATGCAGGTCCCGCCATACATCTTCGGCAACTGCTCGATCAGGATGGTGCGCTGTCCCTGCTTTCCCAGATAAAATGCCAAGGTTTTTCCGGCTTTTCCAAAGCCGATGATAATATTCTCCACTTTATTTTTCATATCCATCTCTCTTTTCTAAAATGTTAAGATTTCCAACCTCTTTATACCCCAAATCCCATGATTTATTAAAGAAATATTCAAAAGTTTGGGATCAAGATCCCACTCATCGAGAGAAATGGACGCTTTAGCTGCCCGGCACATCCCCGATATACCATTTATTATTCGCTTTGACGAGGATCTTGCCCTCGTAGATATTCCCGATGTTATCATAGATCGGTGAAAGGATCTCCTCCCCTTTGGCATTGATTAATCCGTATTTATATTTTTTCCTTTCTTTTTCGACAACATTCCCCATCTTTGCAATCCCCTGATCAAAATAACCGATATAATCATAGTTCGTTTGTTTCACTTCGTTCCCATCAACATCCAAAATGATCGCTTTCTTCTGTTCATCGAGAAAATTCAGCGCAAAACCTTCTTCGGATAGAAAAGGATAGAGTTCAAAATTCAGCCCCGAATATTTGCCGCTGATATGGAGGATCTCATTCCCTTCCTTATCCACCAAAAGCATCCGGCCTTCCTTGTCGATCACGATCGCGCGATCATTTTGGAAAAAACCGACTCGCTTATAGATCAGATCGGTGACAAATTTTTTGTCCTCTGTAGAGAAGATCCCGAAGTACTCTCCATCGCTGTAGAAAGTGGTTTTGGCAAATCGATCCAGGATCCTTCGTTTTTGATAGACTTTGCCCGGTCTAAAATCGTTGAGGATCGAAAAATTTTTGGGATCGCTTTCTCTTGTGATCTTTTGAGCTTCCAGATCCTCTTTGTCATAGCGATCGATCGCCTTCCCCTTTGTATCGATCAACAGAAATTCTTCGCCATCCTTCCCGTCGACACGCACGATCGCCTGCCCTGCCCGATCAAATTCAAAACCGCTGCGGATCTTCTTTCCGTCCACCTCTTCGATCACTTTGTTCCCCTCACTGTCCAGATAATATCCGCTCTGACCGTCCAGTGAAAAACATAGCCCTTGCGAGAATTTGGTCACTACCCCATGCTCCATCGGGATCACGAGTTCTCCCTGCATATTGATAAAACCGTTCTTATCCGTTTTGCGATCGATCACCAGGATCAGACCGCCTTCTTCGATCATCGGGATCTCCACCTCATAAGCAAGCTCGGTAAAGCCGCTCATATCGATCTCCTCTTTGACTTCTCCCGTCTTCTCTTGAACGGTACAACCCATCAGCAGAACAAAAACAACGATCATCCATAAATTTTTTATTAGCTTCATCGGATCCTCCTCTCGATCAAAAACCTTGCCTTTATCATCGGCTTTATCCTTTGCTTCTTTGCTTCTGTTTTTGGATAGGACGATTTGAGACTTTGGTTAAAAAGCTTTCTTCATGAAGAAAGTCACGTCCATCGATCCCGGACAAGCCAAAAAGTTTGGATAGATAATTATGGCTTTTGGGAAAGGTCAACGATATACCATTTATCGTTGGCACGGACGACCACTTTGCCTTCATACACATTGCCGACCGCATCATAGATCGGCGGCAGAATTTCTTCACCCTTGGCATCGATCAGACCGTACTTAAAAACACCTTCCTCGGATACGACCACCGACGCAAAACCGTTTGAAAATAACCCGATCGCGTAATAATCTTTGCGCGCCACTTCATTGCCCTTTGCGTCCAGAATGATCACCCCTTTGCCTTCCTCAAGAAATCGTAACCCCGCTCCGTCTTTTGTAAGAGCCGGCATCATTTCAAAATCAAGCCCCGGATATTTTTTGCTGAGATGGACCACCTCCTGCCCTTTGTCGTCGATCAGAAGCATTTGATGATCTTTATCCACAACAAGAGCATGTCCATCATAAAAAGGCGTCACTGCATTATAGATCAGCTCCGTTACAAAAGCTTTTTTTGTATTGTCGAAGATCCCGTATCGCTCATTGTCCGAGTAAAAAGTGATCGGCACATTGGGATCCATGATCCACTTGTTTTGGAAGATCTCACACGGTTTGAGGTTGACCATCACAGAATAGCTTTTCGGATCTTTTTCGTTGAAGATCTTGGAATCTGATCCGTCTTGTGCTTTATACAGGATCACTTTGCCCTGTCGATCGATCACTGCATATTGCTCCCCGGAACCCTCATCCGAAAGGATCACCGTCGTCTCTCCCGAGGCATCGAAGGAGCGACCCAGGACGATGGACCTGCCGTCCACCTTCTCGATCACTTTTTCTCCCTTGGTGTTGATATAGTAACAGTTGTTACGGTCTTTTGTATAAACAAAGCTCAAGGCTTCACGAAAAGAGCTGATGTCATAATGATCCGGTTCGATCACAACCTCTCCGCTGAGGTCGATCGCACCTTTCAAATCAGTTTTCGGATCCTGTATGAGCAGCAGACCTCCCTCTTGAATATCGGGGGAGAACAATGCATAATCCAGCTCGGTAAAGCCGGTCATATCGATTTTGTTTTCAGCCTCTTGCGCTGAATTTTGCGAAGTACATCCTGCAAGCAGAAGCATCGCACACAAGCAAAGGCATCCTCTTTTGAAAACTTTCATCGCAACCTCCTTAGCATTTTTATACTTTTTTCAATCCTTGATTCTATTGTAGCATTGTTTTTTGACTCGTCAATACAATCGGTCGCTTTGTAAATTTATTGTAACTTTTTCACAAGACCTTATTCTTTCTGTGATGTCTATATAATGCTCGCCTTGCTTTTTGAGCAGAGACTGTATAAGAAAAGCGTAGCAGTATCCACCGCTACGCTTGATCCTAATTTTTGAGCTCCGCTCCGTATTCACAAAGGCTTTTCTATTCTTCCGTTTTAGAACATCGATGCTCCTAAAGGATCGATGCTCTCTTTAATAAAGCCCGTTTTTGATGCTTTGCCTTTATCTCCGTTGCTTACATTCGGTTTTACCGATCCGAATGTCATCCCACCTTTTTGGAAAGGTCGGCGATATACCATTTCCCATCCTGTTTGACGACCACTTTTTCGTCTCGAACTCCACCGAGCTTATCATAGGCTTGAGGCAAGACCTCTTCACCATTTGCATTGATCAATCCGAATTTCAGCACATTGCCATCGGTACCGTATCGGAAGGTGGATGCATAGCCATTTGTTAAATATCCGATCTCTTCGTATTCGGTCTGCATGATCTCTTTGCCTTCAAGATCCAAAATGATCGCTTCCCTGCTTTTGTCGGGGAAATAGATCGCAAAGCGCTCTGAGCCGACCCGCTGTGCATAGAGAGGAAACAGTCGTATTTGTGCGCCGGGATATTTTTCACTGATGTCAAAGGTCACATTCCCCTTCGGATCGATGATCAAAAACCTGCCGTCTTTGTCCTCTACGATCGCGCGATCCTTCAAAAATCCGGACACATTTTGATAGCGCAGATCGGTCACAAATTCTTTTTTCTCGTTGTCAAAGATCCCATAGTGCTCCGTATTTCCATAGAAGGTCATCGGTACGGTCGGATCGGTAATGATCTGATTCTCAAAAACTTCACCGGGACGAAGAAAATAGTTCATCTGATATTGATTTTTTTCTTTATCGATCCAAATTTTGGAATCTTCTCCATCGAGCTCTTTTTTTGCGATCACCTTGCCCTCTTTGTCGATGACATAATATTCTTCTTCCATCGTTTTTTTGTTCAATGTCATCACGACAGTATGTCCGAATGAGTCGAATGAACGTCCGGTCACGATCGGTTTTCCATCCACTTGGTCGATCACTTTTTTACCTTGCATATTGAGGTAGTAACTTCCATTTGGAGACTCCACATAGCACAATCCGTCCATAAACCAAATAGGCATTTTGTGCTCCGCCTTGATCACGATTTCACCGTCCGTATTGATAAAGCCGTGCATCTCGGTCTCAGGGTCTTCGATCTGGATCAGATCTCCCTCCAAAATAGAGCCGTTAAAAGCGATCTGGTAAGGTAGTTCCTTCATCTGAAAGCCGTCTTTTACAAGACCTTCCTCCTTCTGCGTACAACCGACAAGCAAAAATATCATACTCAAGAAAATCAACTTTTTCAGGTTTTTCATATGGACCTCCTGTTCTTAGAGCGACCAACTGTTTTCAATTTGTATAAATGTTCCAAAATACATGTGTTGCAACTGCTTTTCTATAACGATCCAATGAAGTTTTCATAGAACCTTCTTTGTTATTCTTGTCTATTGTAAATTTCACCTGTTTCCGCATAAATTTCTCTGATTATTTTACTGGGCGATCTTCATCTCGATCTCGACCTTGAACAGATCTCCGTCCGTACTGATGCGCATATCCATATTCATCAGATCGATAAAGCTCTTGGCGATCGCAAGCCCCAGCCCGCTTCCTTCTCCGGTCCTCGCCTTGTCCGCTCTGGTAAATCTCTGCACGATCTCGTCCTGTGTGAAGTTCATTTCGTAATTGGAGATATTTTTCATCGTCAGCTTGACATGTCCATTGCGCACAAAGTCAATATATACTCTCGTGCCTTTGAGCGAGTATTTCAAAATATTGATGATGAGATTGTCGAACACACGGTGTAATTTTTTCCCATCTGCGATGATATAGATCGGATCATTTGGAATGTTGACGATAAATTCAAGCTGAGAATCCTTGATCTTTCCGTCCATCTCCGCCAATGTCTGTCGCAAAAGCTCGGTGACATCGAGTTTTTCCATACAAAGTGCCATATCGCCGCTTGCCGCCTTGGATACTTCAAAGAGATCCTGTATCAGTATATTGAGCCGTTCCGATTTCTGCTCCAGGATCTTTACATAATCCCTCGCATACTCCGGCTCGATATTCTCTTTTTTGAGCAGATCCACATAGTTGATGATGGAAGTGAGCGGTGTTTTGAGATCATGCGACACATTGGTGATGAGTTCTGTCTTCATTTTTTCGCTGCGGATCTTTTCTTCCATCGCTGTACCGTAGCCCTGCTTCATTTTGTTGATATTTTTGGCAAGTTCACCGAATGGATGATCCTCCTTCTCCGGAACCGTCACGATCAGATCGCCGTCGATCATCTGCTGAACACAGCCTGCGATCTCATCGATATATGCCATTCGATCATCATATATTTTTTGATGGAGTCGCCATACCATAAAGAGGATATAGGTCCCGCCGATCGCTGATGCCAACAGATAAAACTCTACACCTCCGCCCATGACCAGGATGAACAGTGTAAAAAGGATCACCGCTCCGACCAATGCGATCGAATCGAAGATATAATCGAGTCCCTTGACAAGACCTTTCAGTTTTTTCTTACGCTGACGGTCTCGCCAGATG
Source organism: Peptostreptococcaceae bacterium (assembly GCA_030532705.1). Taxonomy (GTDB): domain Bacteria; phylum Bacillota; class Clostridia; order Peptostreptococcales; family Filifactoraceae; genus JAUNKE01. The sequence continues at coordinate 7,257 of JAUNKR010000005.1, read as the reverse complement.
ATGTAAAAGCTGTTTTTCAAATAAGCATCCTTGTCCGATCTGAAAAAATCGATCACGATCATCACAGCGAAAAAACCTAGGATCAAAGATTTTATAAAATCGGTGAGATCCTCCGCCAGCAAGTTGAACGCATTTCTCGATAATAAATATAATATGGAGTCAAATCCCGCAAGTACCAAGAAAATTTTGATCTCCAACTTGAGCCTTGATACAAAATCGATCACATTGACAAAGATGTTTTCGATCCAAAGATCATCCAAGATCGATGAATAATTCTGCCCACCTATCGACATCAGTCGATCGGCTCGTCTTCTTCTGATGGCAAGGAGTGCATAACTGCACAAAAGTGCACCGAATACAAATTGCCCGCCAAAGTAGAGCTGTCTTTTGAGAAGGTCATTTTGATAGCGTTCATAATATGTTCGGATCTGATCTCCTACTTTTAGATCTTGAGGACTGCTGTCAATGTAAAAAATGATCTCAAATCGAGGTACTTGCTCTCGCAATTCATGATAGAATATGACGGAGATGTTTTCCCAGTATGCACGATTTCTAAGTTGCGGATAATCCGCCTCATACAAAGATCCGTTCGGGTTGATCTGATGATAGGACGCACCCTCTCCTCCGATCCGCTGGATAATGCGCTCTCCGCTATTCAGGATCCCCAGCCAATAAAATCCTGCTCCGTTGATGTCACCCGAAAAGCTGTCCATGCGTTCCTCTGAAGGTGTATCGCCCTGCTTATAGATCTCTTTTCCGTCTTTTTTGATCCGGATGGAAATATTGTTATATCCCCCGAGGATCCGCTCGAGCTCTTGGATGCTTTGAAGTTTTTGTCGGATGATATCCTCTCTTACGCTTGTTTCCGCATTTTCGATCTTAGTCACTAACTTTTCGATCTCTCTTTGATGTGCTTTCTTTTCCGGCTCCGCCCATTTTGAAGTATCCGTTTCCTTCATTTCCTCAAGCTTTGCCTCACTCTCGGAACGAAGTATGGCCATCTCCGCTTCCAGCTGGGAGCGATTTTTTTCCAAAAATGCCTCGCTCAGTTCATAGCTTTTGGTGTTTTCATTATAGGTGATCGCATTCTCCGACAAATATTCGGATGCGATATTGAGCAGAGGATCCATCGCCTGTCCAAAGCGAATACTCGAATAGTAACCGGCTTGGGTGATCTTCGCTGTGTAGTATAGATTTCTCCCTGCTGAGATCAATAAAAAGATGCCGAGGATCAATACAAGCCACTGGATATATTTTCTTCTTTTGATCATATTGCTTTGATTTTCCATATCAGTACCTCTCTATTTTGTACCCGATGCCCCACACCACCTTGAGATAACGTGGTTCCTTCGGATTGATCTCGATTTTTTCGCGAATACGGCGAATATGCACCGCCACGGTATTGTCCGAATTGTAGCTTGGCTCATTCCATACGGTCTCATAGATCTGTTCGATGGAAAAAACCTTGCCCTGATTGCGCATCAAAAATTCCAAGATCCCATATTCCGTCGGCGTGAGCTTGACCAGTTCATCCCCGACATGCGCCTCCTTCGTATCCAGATTCAGCACCAGATCGCCGGTACGCAGTTCATTCTCTTGTGCTACATTCATCGACTGATCGCCTAATGCGGTATATCGTCTCAGATGCGACTTGACACGGGCGATCAGCTCCAGCGGATTAAAAGGTTTGGTGATATAATCGTCCGCTCCGAGATTGAGCCCGATGATCTTGTCCGTATCCTCCGACTTTGCGGAAAGCACAAGGATCGGGATATTTTTGCTTTCTCGGATCTTCATCGTTGCACGAAGACCGTCCATCTTCGGCATCATCACATCCATAATGATCAGATCGATCGGCTCATCCGCGACGATCTCCAGCGCCTGCATCCCATCATAGGCTTTGATAATCTCCATCCCTTCATTTTTTAGATATATCTCGATCGCATCAACGATCTCTCGGTCATCATCGACCACTAATATTTTATTGCTCATATCCTATCGTAGTATCGACTACGCCTCCTTCTTCCATCGCTTGCTCCGCTAGCGGATCGATCCTTTAGATCTGGGCTCGCAAATAATTTGCCAGATAAAATAAAGCAAAAGTATGTGCAGGGTAAAAAATATAGAAGAAATATTTCATCCCATAACCCTTTTCATTAGTATATCTTAACATCAATGGCAATGCCAAAATCATATAAGCTTGCATAGGCATACCATATTCCATATCCTGTGCAAATTGTACAACACAAAAAACAATATATACTACTGAAAACAGCTCCCTCTTGTCCTTCAAAAAATACATCAAAACTCCCAATACTACAAACTCCAAACCATATTCTGTCCGTAAAAGAAAAGGGAAAATGGATGAAATATAGTCTCCGCTCAAATGATTCAAAATCGGTACAAATTTAGGAATCATAATGCAGGCAATTTGCAAAAAGAATAATAAGCCCAAAAAGATCAGACTTTTCTTCTTGTTCTTTGGGTAATTTTCAATGATGCTGATCAAGAGTCCCACTAAAAACATGGAAGCAAAAATGTTATGGAATCCATACTCAATCACTGCATTCGGGAAATAATGAAATTCGAGAAGATACATCATAAGTCCCATGAATAAACTCATCATATATAAACGTAAAAGAAAAATTTTTCGACTTTTCGTGTAATGGTATCCCCAAATCATACAAAATAAAAAAAGTGGATATGACATCCTACCGATAACTCTTAGAGCAAAAGAAAATGGTAGTTCTTCGAAATATAATCCAATATGATCTATAAACATAAATACTGTTGCAAGCATCTTTAACCTAAATGTACTCATCTCTTTACCTTCTTGAATATCAGATTCCCTGTTATGTATCGCCGATTTTTATTCTCCTCTTATTATATCTTATAAACTTTAAGAAAAAAGGCATAAAATCTTACAATTTTCTTAAGCTCTTGAATAAGGTCCCCGAAATAATATCGAAAAGTTTTCTTTTTCCTTTGCATAAAAAGTTCGTTTCGATTTCCCCGGAACCGCTTTTTGAATTTCAGCGCTTTCTATTGCAATAATCGATGTTTTATGTAATACTAATGAAAAAAACAAGGAGTTCACATGCCATTATTTAATATATTAAAGCCGGAGGACTATCCGATCTATATCACCTTGCCGGCTTGTATCGTATTGCTGTTATTGATGATCAAGATCAGCTATCATCGTAGTGCGCCGCCGATCGTCGCTATATTTTTTATCGGCAGTTTTATTTTTATGCATCTGGATCTGGCGACTTACAATCTGTCTTATCCGATCATGATGAAGTTTTTGGGCTTTTTCAATTTTGACAAAATGCCCTTTATCGCCGTGAGCCTGATCAAATTTACAGGCTATCTGATCTTGACGGTGCTTCCGTTTTTTGTATGGCTCATCCCGTTGGTGATGCTGGATGAACAGCTTTTTGAAAACACGAAGGAGACCGACGATCAAAAGTTCTACAAGACATTATCGATCGCCGCTATAGGCATCGTCATCAATCTGTTTTTTACGCTTGCGATACTCAAAAGTGCATTATAACAGAAATCCACGGATCAAAAAACCGAATCGCCACCCTCCGATCTTGAGGGTCGCCATTCGGTTTTGTTTTTATCTATGGTATTGCTTGATGATCTCTACGACGAGCTGTGCAGAAGAAACAAGGTCTTTGACATACATATGCTCATCCAGTGCATGTGCTTTGCGCTCCCCGATGCCTAAGTTGATCGCTGTGATGCCTTTGCCGTTGATGATATTTGTGTCGGAACCGCCACCGGATGCCTGTGTGAACGCTTTGATCCCCATATTTTCAAATGCAGCGAATACATTTTTGACGATCTCATCGTTCTCGTCCACTTTGAATGAGGAGTACATACGCTGATGCTCCACTTCAACGCTTCCGCCAAATTTTTCAGCAGCCTTCTCAAAGCATTCGATCATATGTTTGGATTGCGCCTCGAGCTTGTGATCGACCAACGATCTTGCCTCCGAAGTGATATAGACTTCCTCTGTAACGATATTGGTCACCGAGCCACCCTCGATCCTTCCGATATTTGCTGTCGTTTCACTGTCGATCCGAAGCAGTTTCATATTGGCGATCGCTTCTGCGGCGATCATGATCGCTGAGATCCCTTCTTCAGGCGCTACGCCTGCATGAGCCGCTTTTCCTTTTACACGGAAGTTCAGCTTGTCCTGAGCCGGTCCTTGAATGATCACCTGTCCCGGATCTCCACCGCTGTCCAGTACAAAGGCATGCCTTGCACCGAATTTGCTATAATCCAATGCTTTTGCTCCCTTGAGCCCGCCTTCTTCATAAACGGAAAATGCCAAATGGATATCGCCATGCGGAATATTGTTTTCTTTGAGCACTCGGATCGCTTCTACGATCGCAGCGATCCCCGCCTTGTTGTCTCCGCCCAGGATCGTCGTTCCGTCGCTTCGGATCACACCATCCGCCAAGATCGGCTTGATGCCGACGCCCGGAGATACGGTATCCATATGACAGCTAAAAATGATCGGCTCTCCTTTACCGTCTCCTTTTAGTCTAGCCAGAAGGTTGCCACAGTTGCTTCCCGTCTGTTCCATCGTGTCATCCATTTCAACGGATAGACCCAGCATTTCCAATTCCATCTTCAAAAACTCAGCAAATTCCTTCTCCGATGTGGTCGGTGAAGAGATCTGCACATATTGCATAAAGCTCTGTACCAGTCTGTCTTGATTGATCATTTGTCCTCCTGAATTTCTTAAATCGATCGCTTTGCTTTCAATTTTGTATTTTATAAAATCTCTATTCTTATACCCATCTATCCGTTCTTTCAAGCGATATTAAAGCGATACACCGAAGATAGTATCCCGAAAATACAAGTCCGGCAATACTATACTGATGCCTCTCCTATCAACTTAAGATCAAGCCGAGACAAGATCCTTATCTTCTGATATTCAGAAGGGAGAAGTTCTCTGTAAAATGCTAAATACCGCTCATTCTTCCTTATTTACAAGCTTTCTTTACTTTCCAAAAGAAAGTTGACGAAATCTTAAAAAGTATAGTATATTTAGAAGAACACTGGGTATAATGTACCTAAAAGTGCACAACAGAAAGGACGATCAAATGAGTGAAGCATTGAAAAAAAGAAGTGATATAGCGGAAGAGCTCAAATGGGATCTGACGCGAATTTTCAAAAATGAGCAGGAGTTAGACCAAGCCCTCGAGGTCTTGGCGAAAGGCTCCGAAAACTTAGTAAAGAAATATAAAGGACAAATTACAAGCCCTGAACTTGTATTAGACCTTTTAAGAGAGTATAGCGATCTTGAGGCAAAGGCGGATCATATCTCCTGCTACGCTTATCTTGCGCTGAGCGTTGATATGACGGATGAGCGTTCGCACAAAAGGATGTATCGTACCGAAATGGCTCTGTCAGAGTACAACACAAGAGTAAAATTTGTGGAGAGTGAGTTGTTGGCTCTGTCAGATGAGATCATCGGCAAAGCGATCGAAAAAACAACGGAGTTCAAATTCTTCCTCGAAACACTCCGAGAGAAGAAGAAACATCAGCTATCGCCGCAGTCGGAAGAATTGCTTGAAACGCTTTCGCCGATCATGGAGCTTCCATACCGAGGGTATGATACCACAAAACTATCGGATATTCATTTCCCTGATTTTGAAGCTGATGGCAAAAGTTATTCGCTCAGCTATGTTTTGTTTGAAAACCATTATCAACATCATCCGGATACGACGGTTCGCCGAGCGGCTTTCGAGGCTTTCTCCAAGAAGCTTCGTGAGTATATCAACACGACCGCAAATTATTACAGCACACAGACACAGAAGGAGAAGGTCCTATCGAAGCTTCGTGGCTTTGACTCCGTGATCGAGTATCTGCTTTTTGGTCAGCAGGTTTCTCAGGAGCTATACGATCGACAGATCGATGTCATCATGGAGCATTTGGCTCCTCATATGCGCCGATATGCCAAACTTCTTCAAAAAGTACACGGCATCGACAAGATGACCTTTGCGGATCTAAAGATCTCGCTGGACCCGGATTATGATCCGCAAGTGACGATCGAAGAGTCAAAGGAATATGTACAGGGAGCGCTTTCGGTATTGGGCGAGGATTATGCGGACATGGTGATGCGTTCTTACAAGGATCGATGGACGGATTATGCACAAAATATCGGAAAATCAACGGGCGGATTTTGTTCCAGTCCATACCGTAAGGACTCCTATATCCTGCTTTCATGGACAGGTACTTTGAGCGAAGTGTTTACATTGGTGCATGAATTAGGGCATGCGGGGCATTTTGCTTTAGCACAGCAGAACAATAATATTTTGGAGAGCAATTGCTCGACTTATTTCGTAGAAGCGCCTTCTACAGCGAACGAAATGCTTCTTTCGAATTATCTGATGAAGAAAAATACGGATCCTCGATTCAAACGATGGGTACTTTCCTCGATGATCGGAAACACCTACTTCCACAATTTTGTTACGCATCTTTTGGAGGCGGCTTATCAGCGCGAGGTCTATCGTGCGGTAGATCGTGGTGAGTCTTTGCAGGCAAATGATTATAATCGACTGAAGAGAGAAGCTCTGGAAAAATTCTGGGGAGATGCGGTCGATATCATCGATGGTGCTGAGTTGACCTGGATGCGCCAGCCGCATTATTATATGGGACTATATCCTTACACTTATAGTGCGGGGCTTACGATCTCCACTCAGATCAGCCAGAGGATCCTCCTTGAAGGAAAACCTGCTGCGGATGATTGGATCGCAACGCTCAAGGCGGGCGGAAGCAAAAAACCGGAAGATCTCGCAAAAATGGCAGGGGTGGATATCTCGACCGATCGTGCTTTACTGGATACCATCGACTATATCGGTAAGGTCATCACCGAGCTGGAAGAGTTGACCGAGGAGCTTCAAAAATAGCATTCAATAAAGCTTTTGCCCTCTTAGGATGTCTGTTATACTCAACCTAACAAGCCATAGATAAGATCATGATCGCTCCGCTCTGATGGAACGCGTCAGTCTTCTACGTATTCGAGATGGAGGAGGAACTAGATAAGATCATGATCGTTCAGTTCTGATGAAGCGGCAGAACGGTGGTGTCATCGTTCCCTACAAAGCCGGAAGCAAAGAACGGTTATTGAACATACAAATTGTTGAGAACTCTCTCTTCTAAGAGGATTTAGTATTAGGATGTTTTGATACTAATACCTATTAAAAAGCATAACGATGTGATATAATAAGATTATGA
>JAUNKR010000045.1 GCA_030532705.1 Peptostreptococcaceae bacterium | reverse complement strand
ACAACAGAAAAAGTCACTATGGATTATTTAGTTCAATTTCATTTTACAATGAGCCAAGCGAAATGAAAACTTTAGACGATGGAAAAACTTGGGTATTGGCATCAGGGGGTGCTACTTCTCCGGAACAACCTAAAGATCCACAACCGACCCCACCGGCTGATCCAAAACCACAACCGCCGGTATCTTCAGGCTCATCCTCACAATCGTCGGTAAGACCGGACTCAACGAGCAAGCCGGATACTAAAAAAACCGATGATAAAAAAATAGAGGACAAGAAAACAGAAGATAAGAAACAGCACAAAACGATGGAAAAGGCACAGCCGGCTGCTGAGAAGGTTTCGACCAAATTGACGATCGGAGAGAAAAAATACACTGCGATGATCGACGGTGTAACCGTAGAGAAGACGATGGATGTGGCACCGATGATCCACCAGGGAAGAACCGTTCTTCCGGGAAGAATGATTTCAGAATTGCTGGGCGTCAATGTGAAATACGATGCAAAGAGCAAGACGGCAAGCTTTGTGTATGGTGAAAACAACAAAGTCGAATTGACTCTCGGACAAAAATTTATGATGGTCAACGGTCAGAAGGTCGATTTGACGGCGGAAGTATTGAATAGGAATGGAAGGATCCTGCTTCCTTTGACCGATATTCAAAAAGCATTTGCTGATCTTGGGCTAAAAGCAAATGTCGGCTGGGATGCAAGTACAAGATCCATCACGATCGACAAGTAATTTTTTTTGATACGGAGAAGACTCAATGCGATTGACCTCAATAGATCGATCAGACGAGAAGATCGATCAGGGCCTATGTGAAGAAGGTTTTTTTGAAAGACAAAACTGATATGTAGACCTAGATAAAAACGGTACGGATAGGACTGAAAAGCATTATCCGCGAAAAACAATATGGGTCGCAGTAAAACGAACGATCCGATCAAAAAAAGAAGAATAAAGAAAATAACAAAGAACCGATACAAGCGCATAGGGCAAGTCATCGGTTCTTTTGTGTTTTTGAGATCAAGAAGTTGCGGGATATACATTCTCCCAACTTGTTGAATCGAAGCGGTCGTTTTATGTGTTAAGGATCGATCTGTAGCACATTGAGTTCTTTATGCGATTGCCATGTCATAGGATCGAAATGACCATCAGTCGCAGGATCAAATTTCTTAAATCAAGCCCGATCGGTCGATCGATGGGCAAAATGAGTGTCATCGGATAGAATAAAATATATTCGGCCGCCGATCATTCTACTGTACATCGTTCCACTTTAGAGCGATCGATCGCTTTTCACAGACCTTTTCTTTGCAATAGAAAGCGTCGATCGATTCTTTTGCCCGATCCGCGACCTCAAGGCTGATGACTTCTTTTCCATCCGCATCGGTCGAAAAGCTTTGCAAGATCACACAGACTGCATTCTTTTCAGGGGAGATCTCTTCCGGTAGTTTTCCGGGTCCGTACTCCTCGCTTGACAATATCTTCATCTCTCGATCCAGCTGAAGAAGGCGATATTTTTCCGGCGGATCGATCACTCGGGTGGAGAGGCTGAGGGATAGGGATTGCTTTATCGTTTTGTCTCCGACATTTACCGTTGATCCAAAGGATGTGGAATGCCCAAAACCGCCATTGGTCGCATGATCGACCTCGAGCTGAAAAGCATTTTCGGAGGTGGCATAGATCCTGCCATCGGGCTGCTGGTAAATATATCCGAGGGTATATTCCAGAGTACTGCCTTTTTCTTTTGTCGGAAAATATACCATGGCATCCATTTTGTTGCTGTGCTCCTGAGCGGATCCGGAGAGATCTATCTCGTTGTAATGCCCCTGGAGATCGACGACATTTTCGCTATAAGAGACCTGATAAGAAGAAGGATCCTCTTCATCCTCTGATGGAAGGAATATGTTATAAAAATAGGCGATCACTTGCTCCTGTTCAAATTTGTAAACGACATCTTTATATTTTTTTCCATCGGAGCCGTCATGAAATTCTTCCTTTTTGCTTGCGTAGATCCTCGGCTCCTCTGAAAGTGCTGCCTGTAACGCAGCGTCCGCAGAATTGTAAGTTTTTTCGCTCGCCTCTTGAGGATCGGCAAAAGTGCCGATATGATCCGTGGTGAGTATCATCCCGACCAATCGATCTTCCTGCTGTGAAGAATTAGCCAGCTGAAAGCCTCCAAGGATCAAGATCCCAAGGATGATCAGATAGGCTATGATAATATGCTTAGTCTTCATCTTCTGCCTCCAAATTCCCATCAAATTTCAAAATATCCCCGACATCACATTGCAGATGATAGCAGATGCGATTGATCGTGTTAAAACGCACACCCTTCGCTTTGCCGCTACGCAGGATCGATAGATTTGCCTCAGTGATCCCGACCAATGCGCAAAGCTCTTTGGATGTCATATTGCGTGCCTTGAGCACGTCTTCCAGATAAATACGGATCGCCATCGGAGCCTCCTACACAAAGAGGTCATTGTCATCCTTAAGAGCCTTGCCCTCTTGGATATATTGAGAGAAGATCAACAGTCCGAGCACGAATAGGATCGATAGGATCGGGAAGAATGCATGCGCTTTGACATTGAATAATCTATCCACGAAGATGACCTGTAAGATATTAAATGTGATATGGACACCGATGATCAAAGAAAGTGCTCTTGCTGCAACCAGTGACAGATTTTGAGACAGCTCGACCACTTTTTCCGAATAGCGAGCGATCTGAATTTCTTCCAAAAGATCAAGCGCAAGCAGGACGAGATAGATATCCGCGGCATAAGGAAGCGCATGGACAACAGCTCGGAGCGCCGAAAAAAATATATTTGCATAGAGGGTCATGTCCGGACCGGAAGTTATCAACTGTCCATCCGGAGTATTAAGATCATAGATCAATTGGTGATGTAGATGCAGATTTTGAAGATCTGCGATCCAAGGTGCTACAAAGGACAGGATGATCGCGGCAAGCGAAAATATGGCAAAGCCTGAAAGCATCCAAGCAAGATATCTGTGGAGCTCCTTCGTTTTGACTGAAAAGAAGATGCGGAGCAGACGTAGGGCAAAATAGCCAAGCAGTACGGAATACATCAGGGTCGAATAGATGATATTCTTTACTTCGGGCAAATTGGCAAATGGATTGATCAAAGACTCATTGCCCGAAAAGGGATCTGCCGACGGCGTGTTGATCATCGAATAAAAACCGACGAAGCAGACCAAAGACAAAAGGATCAGCAGATGATCTTCCACGAGCAATGTACGCTTTTTAGAGATTTGGCGAAGGACTACGATCGGGATCAAACTGAGAGCGACATAGATCGCGATCGCAACGATATTCCCGACCATGCCCGATAATGAAAGTCTACGAAGCAGGCTCGTGATCTGAAGAAATGGGAAATAAAAGATCAGGCTTGGGGCAACTCTTGCCTTGTCAAAAAACGCGATGAGCAGGCAGACGATCGCCTCGACACTCAGTATTCGGAGCAAAACGGATTTTTTCATACGACGGTTTAAGAGCTTGGCAAAGCTCTTGATCCTCCTTTTATGTATTTAGGTCGATCAGGTGACCTATGGACCTTTTACGAGTTGAATAAAATTATTGTTTTACAATAATTTTTCTTTTATTGTAGTCCTAAAATTATCGTTTGTCAATAATTTTTGTATAAAATAGGAGAAAGGGGATTCACGAGGTGGATCTTTTGTAGGCTCCGGATCATCTAAAACGATCAGGGCACAAAAAAAGAGCATCCGCTCTTTTTCGCTTTTGAATTAGAAATGGAGAGTATTTTTGATCTGCTCGATCTCATTCTTTGAGTTCTTTTCACTGCTCTCTAAAATAATGAAATGATGTCTTCCGTCTTCGGTCGTGAAGATCCACGCATGGACCAAGAACCGCTCATTATTCCAGAATTGATTTACATACTCGCTGGTAACCAGGTTGGCTTCGTAGCCGAGAAACTCGGTTTTGGAAGTTCGGAGGCTTTCGGATTTTCCCAATGTACCGAGATAGCCTTCGACGAATTCGGTCACATCACCGCGGGTCTTCATTCCAAATCCCATCGGCCGATCCTCTTTCTTTTCGGGAGTAGACGAAGCACCTTCGGATCGTTTTGTCTCTTTGTTCGGATCATTCGTTTTTTCGTCTTGCTCAGAAGACGGCGATGCGGTGTCCGAAGATCCTTTGTTTTGTGCATCGGACGGGATGATGACATTGTCCGAAGTTTTTTTCTCCTCCGGCAAAACCGGAGCAGTCGATGTGTCTTCGGATCCCTTCGGGAACGGAAAAACGCCAAGCTCGAGGATCGATGCATTTGTTTCATTCAGATAGGTGATCGACGGGCTGCCCACATGACCGACCATATTTTTCCAATCGCCCTTCATCTCAACGATGCCATAGATCTGTTCGCCAAATGTTGTCATATCCGGACGAGCCGGTTCTCCGGCATACAAAATACCGGTAACGACGGCAACAAAAATTACCGCTACAAATAAAACTCTTTTCATAAAGACTCCTTGTATGAGCTGTTGGATAGCCCAGCATATTTGTGGATGATTCCAAATTTAATTTTAATCAGTCGATCATATTATATCATAGAGGATAGAAGACGACAATAAATAACCCTTCGGCAGATCGTTGATCGCTGAAGGGTTCGTAAGTTTTTCGGCAGTATTTTATCATTCTGCGATCGGGATCGCCTGATCGAGCCACTGAGAGAAGATCGCTCGATCTTCATCGGTGTAAAAGTAATGCTCCGCCTGCGGAAGCGTCGTCAGATGAGCCTTGGATCTTTCGACAAAACGCTGGATCGTATCCGCTGCACATACTTCGTCCTTCTTGCCATAAAGTATATGGGTCGGCGTTTCCCAAGTCGAAAGTGGAAGGCTCTTGGCATCTTGGTAAAAATTCCAGTCAAGCACCTGCCCGTCGGGTGCAATGATCTTTTTCGCCTGCTCCAGTTGTTTCGGGGTGATCTGAAATGCCCGGAGCAGATCATCCAAAAAACGCACCATATCGACCAGCGGCGCCAAGAACCATGCATGGTGAAGCCTTTCTTCGCCATAGCCGAGCAACGAAAGATATGCGCCCAAGCTGTTTGCGAAAAGACTCACCTCCTGCCAGTGCTGCTGCACATGATCCATCACCTGACGAAGATCTCGGATACAATCCGGAATGCGAAGCTCTCCTTCTTCCTTTCGATCGCCATGTGCAGGCAGATCGAAGCTCATCACTTGATATCCTTTTTTCAGTGCGCTTGACACGAGGATCTGGATCAATTTATCGCCCTTACTCCCCTGATAACCGTGGACGGCGACGATGATCTTTGTCGAGGGATCGCCCCACAAGATCGCGGGGATCCCTTGTATTGTCAATAATTCTTTCTTCATTATGGTTATCCTTTATCGCTATGGCGCGATCTCGATCAAGATCTTTTCCATTTCCCTCTTGTCCGATCTTGCCTTATGTTCCTTCAGAAAATTTTTGCAAAACGTGTTACTCTTTGCTAGTGAAAATCGATATTTTGCATCCTCCGGAAGCTGTTGCTCCAACACCCTCAGCATCACTTCGGCGATCTCATCATAAACGTCGATCTTCTTCGGATGAACGAGCAGGTTGCAATTCGCCGTCGTGGTCTCTTTATCGTAAGCGCAATCACAAAAACCGATCAATACATTGCTCTCCTTACAAGCGACAGCATAGCCGTTTTCGATACTTTTTAGAAGTTGTTGCTCGATACCTTTCTTATTATCACTGCAATATGCGGAATTTTGCTCCGGGATCGAATTGACCATAGAGACGAACTCCAGCAATTCCTCCATCTGAAACGGCTTGGGACTTCCTTTTAAACAAAAAAGCTTCATAAAGGTCTCCTTTCGAATCAAAAACCTGAACCGTTGAGAACAGTCCTTTCGGATCAACGGATGACCCGATCGGCGATCACGGATCGAGGGATCTTTCTGTTTAAATGTTTCACAAAATATTAGTCTCATTATATCATAATCCGAACAAAAAAGCATAGGACATTTGTGGTTATTACGATCGATCGGAAGGGGATCTTGAACGGATGAGCTTCGCCGGAGAACGGTTCGTGTTGGGAAGAGCTTTCTTGATCCATTGCCACCCCAAGACCCGCAGTTCAAAAATATTCATCGCATAGATCTCCGATGGATCGATCGGATCCGGATCTGCCATCATTGAAAAAACGCAGGAGATTGTTTCAAGGGATGACACAAAAGCCTGTGCATAGAGGTTTTTTTGTGGTAGTATGTTAGTAATACAAAGCTTTTGTGACAAAACGCTTCGAGGTCGGTACAAAAGAGCCGGTCGATCTGCCGCGAAAACTTTTTGAGCTGATGCGGGAGGATGCGATATTGGCTGTCTTTGTATCCGCCGATCGACTGTGTTTGGAAGCTCATATTTCTGTTCGCAATATGAGGATGGATCGGAATGTTTTGGCAAAATTTACTGCTTTTGAATAGATAATGGAGAAGAAATGGAAGAGATCTTAATTTATTTACAAGAAAATGTATGGGCACGCAAGGTCATCATCTCAGCGCTTGGGCTGATCTTATCGATCATGTTGATCAATATGACCAATCGGGCACTATACAAGAAAATCTCGGAGACGAACAAATTTTATATGGCGCGCAAGCGGACCTACTATATCGTAAGCATTCTATATATCATTGCCATGTTTTTTGTATGGTTTGAGCTTGCGGGATCCTTTACGACCTATGCCGGTCTTTTGTCAGCGGGTATTGCGATCGCACTCAAAGACCTTTTTTCAAATATGGCGGCATGGCTGTTCATCATGTTCAAAAGACCTTTTTCCGTCGGTGATCGGATCCTGATCAACGGAAAGCGAGGCGATGTGATCGACGTGAGGATCTTTCAGTTTTCCCTGATCGAGCTGAGCGAGCCGGAGGATGGGGAACAGAGCACCGGAAGAATGGTCGATATCCCAAATCACTATGTATTTCTTTATCCCGTCGTCAACTATGTCAAAGGATTCAAATACATTTGGAATGAGATCAAGGTCGAGATCACCTTCGAGAGCGATTGGAAAAAAATGAAAAAAGCGCTGGAGAAGATCGTGGATCGCCACACCCTTCACTTTACAGATAAGGCAGAAAAACAGGTGAGAGAAGCCGCAAGAAAATACATGATCTACTACAAAAAATTTACCCCGATCGTCTACACCGATGTACGTCCGAGCGGAGTTCAGCTCACCTTGAGATACCTCTGCGAACCGAAAGCAAGACGCCAGACTATCAACGATATCTGGGAAGACATCCTTCAGGTCATCGCCCAGAATGATGACATCGACCTCGCATACCCGACCCAGAGGATCATCAGAGACTAGGGTTTGAAGTGTGAAGTGTGAAGAGTGGAGATTGGAGTGGGAGTGTGGAGAGTAGAGTTTGAGGTGAAAGCATCCGGTATGCAAACATTCATTCGAAGGGGAAGATCTTAATATGGAAGACCTTCCCCAAATGTCTTAAAACAACTCCGCTCCGAGTAGCAGGTTTCGGAAAAGGAACATTACTCTCGTTCGTTCCATTTCACGCCAACCATTGCATAGGACCTACCGAAAGCTCAACATCGACTTGGTCTTGTTTCGCTTGGTTAGGTCTCGAAACCTTCACTCTTTATTTCCTGTTCTTCTCATGGTATTCGGCGATCGGTGCCTGCCAATCTTCCTCGATATAATTTTTGGAGCGCAGTGTCGAGATCGCTTCGGACACGACCTGATAATTGAGTCTTGTACCCTCGCCGTCGCTTGTGTAGGTCACCGCTCGATCTTTGGCGATGCCATAGCTTGCGGCTGTGGCGACCGCATCGATATTTGCTCCGAGAAAGATAAATTCCCAGCCATGTATTTTTTGCTCTTGGATCATATGGCGGATCTGACCAACGCTGAATTCACTGCTTGCATTTTCCAATCCGTCAGTCGTGATCACAAAGAGCACCTTTTCCGTCCGTTCTTCTTCGGCGGTATTTTTTTGCACATTTTTGATCTTTAGGATCGTCTTGCCGAGCGCATCGAGCAGGGCGGTCGTACCACGCACGAAGTATTCTCTTTCGGTGATCGGAGCCACGCCTTTGATGTCGATCCGATCATGCAAAAGCTCATACTCATCGTCAAAAAGCACGGTCGTGATCCTCGCTTCTCCTACCTCAGCCTTTTGTTTTGCCAGCATCGCATTGTAACCGCCGATGGTGTCGCTTTCCAATCCGTTCATTGAACCGCTTCGGTCCAAAATAAATACCAATTCCGTTAAGTCTTTTTTCATGGGGAAACCTCCTATCATTTGTGATCTTGTTCCGGGTATAGCATACCATTTTCGAAAATAAAAAAGGTCGCATCCAAGGCGACAATTATCAAAAGTACAAAGCAACTTTCGGTGGTAGATCTTGCAATATCTCCATCAAAAAAAGGGATGCAAAGATCCCTTTTTTCTGTAAGCCCGATCACAACGCCTCGGATCTTTCGGAGGAAGCTCATTGCCTGCCTCATCACCGGATGAACACAAGATTTTATTGTGCTCGATATTTTCAAAACGCCGATCTTTCCGCAAGGCACAAAATGATCGCATGGCGTAAAGATCATGACAAAATATCTTTTGTTCCTAGATCACAATGAAGGATGGGAATCGATCTCTCCGGCAGAATGCCTTACACGCCCAAAAGATTTTGCCCAAAGGCAAAGAGTGCCTCATTGATCTCAAAAATATTATAGTTGCGCTGCGAAATAAAGTATTCGATGATCAGATCGAACTTACTGCTTCGAGAAAGCGCATAGCCCGCCCTGAGAAGCAGATCCTTTGTTTCGTCCTCGCTGAGCTCGAGGGCGATCGCAAAAGCGATAGCGGTCTGCTTGCTCGGTTTGTAATCGATATTGTTTCGGATCTTGGAGAAGAGTTTGCGGTCGATATTCGCTTTTTTGTAAGTTTGCGAATCGGTCATCCCCCTTTCATCGATCAGACGAAGGAGCATCTGCGAAAAGCTTTCATCCACATGATCGAGGATATCATCCAAACTTCGCTTGAGAGCGATCTCACGTACAAAAGTTCTTGACTCGATCTTCGCTTGAAAATAGGTTTCATTGTCGATCTCTTCGCGGATATGATCCGACTGCACCATATAATGCTCGCTGATATATTCGGTGATGTTGGACAAAAGCCCTTCGGACAGCGCGAAGGAAGTGCGGTCGAATACAACGAGATAGACCATCATATCATGCTGCATCAAAAAATCGGCGATCGACGAAACAGCCACTCGGATCGCCTGATCCTTCGGGTAACCATAGGCACCGGACGAAATCAGCGGAAAGGCGATGCTTTCGAGACCCTTTTCCAAAGCAAGCTGTAAGGATCTTTTGTAACAGCTTCTCAGAAGCTCTTCCTCACGATGTCGCCCATCCCGCCAGATCGGACCGACCGTATGGATCACATACTTTGCAGGCAGATCATAGCCCTTTGTGATCTTTGCATCTCCCGTAACGCATCCGCCGAGCGTTTTGCACTCCGCCAGCAGCTCTTTTCCTGCGGCACGATGGATCGCACCGTCCACGCCACCGCCGCCGAGCAGGGACGAATTTGCGGCATTGACGATCGCATCGACCGCCATTTTGGTAATATCATTGCGTACGATTTCCAGTGGCATAGCACCCTCCGTTTCTTATATCGAATAAGTGATCTTGATCGTCATTTCATCCGCCGGCAAAGACACGCCGGGGCTTCGTGCGATCTTACATTTTTGATCTTCGGAAAAACCGATCGTTTCGCCATCCTTGAGCGTGACATCGCTCGTGATCACATAGGTTGCGATCTGTACCAAAAGATCATACAGATCCGGCGGTTCCAAAGTCGTATCCAGGATCTCGATATTATCCTTCCCGAACAGATCCATTCCATAAGTGTAGGCACAGACTCCACGTTCTCCACGATACAGACCGAACCAGATCAGATTGGTCACAGGGAAATAGCCTTCGTTTAGGATCTGCGCCGACTCGATATAGAAATTCGGCTCAAAGACCGTACCGCTCATATATACGCCCAGCACATTCTCTGCTTTGCAGGCACTCGCGATCAGCTTGACCATCGTCATGCTCTGCTCGATCGGATCCGCTTCCTTCCCGAGCACCGCGATCATCAGATGCGCCTGATGTTTTGCGGTGACTTCGACCGCATCCTCCCACATAAAATTGTTCCTTGCGTTTTCGAGTGCCTCATCATTTGGGATCGGCGCCGGCATCAGACTGACAGCGCACATCATATTGTCATATTCAAAAACCAGCGAATTTTCGTTATGCTTCTCATCCTCTCCCAAGTAGTTGATTCCCCAATCCATCGCGAGATCTTCGCCAAAAGCTTCCATATCCCAGGAAATATCTTCCAACAGGACAAAGCTGACAAAGGATCCGCGATTTTTGTCATCCGTTGTCGTTTCTTTATTCTTAAATAAATTCAAAGCCATCTCAAACTCCTTTTTCTTTTTATTATATCATAATCGATGAAAGCGCAACATTTTTTGTATCGGGAGGCATGTCAAGCTGTGGTGGAGTTTTTCTGTTGACAAGCTCCAAATCGTTTAGCAAGCCTTGCCTTTTCCGGCTCGATCGCGTGTTAGGATCTGTGCTCCGCTGTTGCGATCGAATATCCATGGCGCTCCAACGAAGATGCTTCGATCCGTTTTGTTTCCTTAATTTTTCTATCTTCTTCGATGCGCTCGGCCGCTCCGGTATTCGTTTGAAGGGGCTGGGAACAAATCAAACGACCTGTCGCAGCATTTCAGATCAACAGGTCATCCAGCACGGAAGGTCGGGGGAAGGATGGCGATGCTTACAAATTACAGTCCGAGTGAAAAAATTTCATCTCGACAGTTGAATGAGAAGAAAATTTTTTTGATCGATCCGAGCTTATCCAAAGCGTTATTTTGTTGGTGATCAAAGAGAAAACCGATCGTGAAAAGGTTTGTTATAATGGTTTAGTTGACACAAAAATTTATTGAACAAATCTTTTGCTTGTGATAGACTAACGATGTAAACAAATCCGAATAATAAGGGGAAACGGGTGTGAATCCCGTACGGTGCCGCCACTGTGATGAGCCTTGCTCTAAGTCAGATCGCCTTTATTCTACAACTCTACGGGTCATAGAGATGGGTTTTCCGTCTTTAAGGCGGATTTTTTTTGACCAAATAGATAATAGGAGAGTACTTATGAAGAAAAACTTTAAAAAGTTTGCAGCATTGGCATTGTCCACTTTGATGATGATCACTGCATGCAGCAAGCCGCAAGAGGCTCAGACACCGACCGATGGTGGAGATATGCAAAAGCCTGAAGGACAAGTGATCGAGCGTTTGGCAAACAAGGAGGAGATCATCGTAGCGACTGAGATCTACGACGAAAGCTTCGACCCATGCATGGGATGGGGAAGCTATGCGGATCCTCTTTTCCAAAGTAAATTGATGAAAGTGTTCAACTCGACTTTGGAAAATGACCTTGCCACAGAATACAAGGTCAGTGAAGACGGCTTGACATGGACTTTCAAGATCCGTGACGATGTCAAATTCCACGATGGTGAAAAATTGACGGCAAAAGACGTTGCCTTCACTTTCAACAAGGCAAAAGAGCTTGCGAGCAGCGTGGATCTTACCAAGATGGACAAAGCGGTCGCAGTGGACGATACGACGGTGGAATTCAAAATGACGGAGCCATACTCTGCATTCCTTTATACAACCGCATCGCTCGGTATCGTACCGGAGCATGCTTATGTCGATTCGGCGACTTACCATAAGAATCCGATCGGGTCCGGTCCGATGAAATTCGTACAATACGATGAAGGACAACAGCTGATCATGGAGCGTAATGACGATTACTATGGCAAAAAAGCGAACTTCAAAAAAGTCGTTGTCGTATTGATGAATCCGGACTCCGCTTATGCTGCAGCGCAGGCAGGAAATGTGGATATCGCAATGTCCAACCAGGCGCTGATCGCAAAAGATGTGACAGGCTTCGGCAAAAAAGTGATCGATACTTACGACTATCGTGTGATCTCACTTCCTGTGAACAAACCGGGCGGAAAGACCGAGCAGGGCGATCCGATCGGAAATGAAGTGACATCCGATCCGGTGATCCGTAAAGCGTTGTCCATCGGTATCAGCCGTGACAAGATCGTAAACAATGTGTTGGCAGGCTATGGCGAAGCGACTTTTGACCTTTTTGCAAAATTCCCTTGGGGATTGGGCGAAGATGCAAAATCGCTGAAAGACGGTGATGTAGAAGCTGCGAAAAAAATGCTCGATGAAGCGGGCTGGGTAGCAGGCAGCGACGGCATCCGTGAAAAAGACGGGGTCAAAGCGGAATTTGAATTGATGTACGGTGCATCCGCGCTGGAGCGTCAAGCGATCGCCCTTGGCTTTACCGAAGAGGCAAAAGCGCTTGGCATCAGCGTGAAGCCGGTAGGTCTTGACTGGTCGGAGATCGAAAAGAAAGCAAAAACGACGCCGATGGTACTTGGCGGAGGACAATACAATCCGATGAACATCAGCAGATTGTATGACAGCAAAAAAGCGACGCAGTCCGGATGGTCGAATGTTGCAGGCTACAGCGATCCGAAAACGGATGAATATATCCAAAAAGCGATCACATCGTTGACAGAAGAAGAAGCGAACGGCTACTGGAAAAAAGTGCTTTGGGATGGCGAGTTCGGACCGAGCGCAATGGGAGATAATGTATATCTTCCGGTATGTTTTATCAAGCAGATGTACTTTGTACGTGACGGCGTGGATATGGGAGCAGATCTGATCCTTCCGCATGACCATGGCCCGGCGATCATGCTTGACATCGTAAACTGGGATTATTCTCCGAAGTAGATCAAAAAGATCCGCAGATCTAGGCGGATAATAGGTTATCAGGTCTCAGGTGGATGGATAGACGGCTTGCCGAATATGATCCACCTGTTTCTATATTGCAGGTTTCCTGCTTGAATAAAAGAATGGAGCTTTAACAAATCGTGAATCCTTCTATAAAATATATGTTAAGATCCTTCGGCAAAGCGCTCACGCTGATCATCGCACTGTCGATCATCACCTTTGCGCTTGCCGAGGTTTCGCCCATCGATCCGGTAAAAGCCTATATCGGTGCGGATGAAAGCACCGTCAGCGATGAACAGCTGGATCATATTCGAGAAAAATGGGGGCTCAACGATCCGCCGGTCGAAAGATATTTCAAATGGTCAAGCTCGATGCTGCGTGGGGAGATGGGGAATTCCCAAACCTTCGGGCGACCGGTATCCTCGATCATTGCCACCAGCGTTGCAAACTCCTTTATGCTGATGCTGACCTCTTGGATGCTGTCGGGCATACTGGGCTTTTTGCTCGGTATCTTGGCCGCAGCCTATCGAGATTCGATCCTGGATCGCGGCATACGCACCTTCTGCTATATCCTATCCTCGACACCGACATTTTGGGTCGGGATATTGCTACTGCTGTTTTTCAGCGTCAAGCTCAAGATATTCCCGATCGGGCTTTCTTCACCGATCGGAAAAACAGCGGATCAGGTGACCTTCTTTGATCGCCTCTACCATCTCGTACTGCCTGCGCTCACCTTGAGCATCATCGGCGTATCCAATATCGCGCTGCACACGAGAGAGAAAATGATCGACGTGTGGAACAGCGACTACGCACTATTTGCGAAAGCAAGAGGCGAGAGCAGATTTTCCATCATCAAAAATCACGGGATCCGAAATATCCTTCTGCCTGCGGTCACCCTTCAATTTGCGTCGATCAGCGAACTGTTCGGCGGCTCGGTGCTTGCGGAGAATGTCTTTTCCTATGCAGGCTTGGGAAGTGTTACCGTAACGGCAGGGACACAGGGCGATCTGCCGCTTTTGCTCGGCATCACGATGGTGACGGGCTCGATCGTCTTTATCGGAAATATGATCGCCAATCTTCTTTATCCGGTCATCGATCCTAGAATAAAGGAGGCGAAACATGTCGAAGAATAATACTCTTGCAGAAAGAGATACCCGTACCAAAGGGATGAATCTGCGCACGAAGATCATTTTTATCCTCTGCTTTTGTACCGCCTTTTTGATATTGATCATGATCGCAGGGCTTTTCATCAATGAGAGTCACTACGGCGCCAATTTCTCGGAGCAAAATCTGCCGCCTTCCGCCAAACATCTTTTCGGGACGGACTGGCTCGGGCGTGATATGTTCTATCGCTCCGTCAAAGGGATGACGACCAGTATCCAGATCGGATTGATCGCATCCTTAGTCAGCTCAGTGATCGCAGTCATTCTCGGGACATTGGCGGCGACTGCGGGCAAAAAAGTGGACTCCTTTATCCTGTGGTTGGTCGATCTGTTCCAAGGGATCCCACATATCATCTTCCTGATGTTCATCTCGATCTTGGTGGGCAAAGGGGTGCGAGGGATCCTGGTCGGAGTTGCGATCACACATTGGACGGGACTGACCCGGATCGTGCGAGCGGAGATCCTCTCGCTCAAGACCAATCAATATATCCTGCAAGCTAGAAGGCTTGGACAAAGCCCGATGGGAATTGCAACAAAACCTATCCTGCCACTTATCCTGCCACATTTCTTCGTGGGACTGCTCCTGCTTTTCCCACATGCGATCCT
>JAUNKR010000044.1 GCA_030532705.1 Peptostreptococcaceae bacterium | reverse complement strand
TTACGCGTAGGGATTGGCTAGACTTTATGGGGTTAAACAGGTATTAGTATGAGATGGCTCGAGGATCTCATCGATCCTTATCGTAAAAAAACTCGAATTACTCATCAGCAATTCGAGTTTTTTTGTAATACTTCGTCCGATCAAAAGAACTCCACTGGAATAATATGGATCTAAAAACATCTGAATATTCATAGCTCATTCACATATGGAGTGATATCTACATAGACGACTGTAAGAGCAGACCTTATTTCCCCGAAAACTTTTTGAAAAACGCATCGAAGTCCTTAAACTCATCCGGTTGATAAACATAGGCAAGGTATTTTTCGTCTGCCCCTTCGACTGTTGCAAATTGCGTGTAGCCGGCCATCATGCCGCCTTGATGATAAATGGTGTACATTCCTAATGTCATCTTGGATTTTTTGATATCATCTTTTTTGAATACTTGAGCTTCGCTACAACCGTCAAGCTCAGGTACCGTTTGTAAAAGAAGAATGCTCATATCGCTCTCGCGATATCCGATAATAAGGCTCGTATACTCATAGGTCGTTTTGCGCGCGATGATGAAATTCGTATTTGTGATATCCAGACCATAGCCATAAACGATCTTATAGCTGTCTCCATCGGACACGGTCGCATTAAATAGTTCGCGGATCTTTTTCTTGTTTGCATCGGAGCGGGCAGTGTCCCACTCTTTCTTTTTGAACAGATCAAAAATTCCCATCTTAATATCCTCCTTAAAATAATATGGACTTCGTTTCCATCTTTATTCTAACATAAAACAAGAGTTTTTGGTAGGTGCGGTAGATCTTCCTAAAAATTATTTTATCTTATCGGGGGTTTTTATAAAAAAGAAATGATTTTTGAAAAGGATAAGGAAACAGTATCATAAATAAAGATTGAAATGATACGAAAAGCTAGATAAAAAGATAATAAACAAATGCGATATTTTGCCGTTTAATGACATAATGATTAATTTTATGGTTAATTTTAGATCCTTGATCAAGGATAGTTTGTATTGATAAAGCGATGATCACGTGTTATACTGTAAATGATTTGAAGAGAAATAAATTCAGAGAAATATTATCAATCTCAAAAGGAAACGATATCATACTGATTTTACTGCAAAAACCGTTTATGTAAATTTATTTTGGGTAATTATAAAATAACTGCTATAAATTTTAGTATAACCGAAATAACATTTACATTTGTAAAAGAAAATGATTTTTTGTCACAAGTGAACGAAAATATAGTATTATTTAAGGTATCGTTTGAGGTTTTGCACAGGGACTCATGGAAGAGTGACTTGTACTAATATCGGTAGGGAGGAGTTTATTATGAATAGTTTTTGTGATATAGGTTCTGACTTCAAAGGGAAATACAAAAAGAGAGCGATCAATGCATTTGTTACTGCGACAGAAAAGATCATGAATGAGGAAGGGATCAACAAGGTAACGATCCGAAAAGTTTCAGATCTTGCGGGTTATAGTTCGGCGACGATCTATAGTTACTTTGAAAATATCGATCACTTGATCTTATTCTCGTCGATGAAATTTTTGGACGAATACATTCATGCGATTCCCGAGTATATCAAAGACGAAACGACACCGATCGGGGTATTCAAAAAAGTTTGGGAATGTTTTGCGCATTACGCATTCAAAAGAGCGGACATCTTCCATGCGTTATTTTTCTCGAAGCTGGAAAAGAAGTCCGAGAACTATATGACGGAATACTACTGCATCTATCCGATCAAGGATGATGATTATCCCGAAGTGATCAAAAAAATGCTTCGAGGGACTACGATCTATGATCGAAATATGATCCTGATCGATGAATCTATTCAGGATGGATATGTGACTGAAAAAAATCGGGATGAGATCAGTGAAATGACAGTCTTTATTTTTGAAAGTATTCTTCATCGTGTGTGTATGAAGGAGCTTTCTCCGGAAGAAGCCGAAATTAAAATGAAGAAATATCTCAATCGCATATTGGATATCGAGATGCTGAGCAGCAATGCTCAATAAATAGAAAGTCAGAGAGTGAATAAAGGGTGCTTTACTTGCTCTCTTTTTTTAGATTGAATTTCTATGCTCCATGTGAAGAAAAATAGTAATATCTAAAGGAAAGGCTATAATAAAAGCACAAAATTTGTTATACTATTGGAGGGAGAAATCAATTAAAAACAATGATGGTAGTAAGAGATGGATATTATAACAAATAGTGAATTGGAAACGATCGAATTAGGACGTAAAATAGGGCAACTGCTCACCAATGGAGATCTCATCTGCTTAGATGGAGATCTGGGGGCGGGTAAAACGCATTTTACGAAAGGATTGGCTCAAGGGATGGGCATCCGAGAAGAGATAACGAGTCCGACCTTTACGATCGTTCAAGAGTATGATGGTGAGCGTGATCTGTACCATTTTGATGTTTATCGCCTTTTTGATGAAGAAGAACTTTATTTGATCGGCTTTGAAGATTATCTCAAAAGAAAGGGCGTGATCATTGTGGAATGGTCAGAAAAGGTTCGAGGGATCCTGCCGAAAGACAGGCTTGAGATCCGGATCGAATATCTGGATGGACCGGATAACAGAAAACTGGTGTTTGAACCTTTTGGGAAAAGGGCGGAAGAATTGGTAGAGAAGTTTCAGGGATGGTAGAGGATATGAAAATATTAGCGATCGATACATCTTCTGCAGTTCTGTCGATCGGACTGATGAAAGACGGCGTTATACTGGGAGAATTTTCTCAGAATAAAGCATTGACTCATAGTGAAAAATTGATGCCTCAGATCAGGCATTTGTTTGAGAGCTTAGAGGAAGACATTAAAACAGTGGATCGGTTTGCCGTAACGATCGGTCCCGGATCTTTTACGGGGATACGGATCGGGGTCGCAACGGCAAATGCTTTTGCGATGGCGCATCAGAAAGAGATCGTCGCAATATCTACACTGGAGGCGCTAGCGCATAATTTTGTGAATTCGGATGCCTATATCGTAACTACGATGTCTGCACAGCGTGAAGATTACTATCGAGGGATCTATTTTTTTGGATCGGATCGGCAATTTGAAGTCTATCGGGAAGAACAGGTGGTAAGCAAAACGAAGATCATCGATGAGATCCTTGAGATCTCAGAGGAAAAGAAAGTCATCATCGTCGGAGAGATCACTCAAGAACTCGAGGCCGATGCGGAGTTTATCAAATGTCAAAATCAACAAAAAAGTATTATTGAAATTGCGCAAGGTGCCGATAACTATATAAGAGGAGCGGTATTGTGTCAGATTGCTCAAGAGTCGAATAGAGTCAGTGAAGGATTTGCATCTCCGGTATATATTCGAAAACCGCAGGCAGAGGAGCAATACGAGGCGCGCCAAAGGCAGAGGATGGGTCATGAATGAAGATCTGATAATAAAAAAGATGGAGCATGAACATGTCGATCAAGTGTATGGGATCGAGGAGCTTTCTTTTTTTACTCCATGGAGTAAAAAATCGATCCATACGGAAGTGGACAATCCTTTGGGGCATTACATCGTCCTGATGGATCGAGATCGAGTCATCGCTTATGGCGGTTTTTGGGTAGTGATGGAGGAAGCAAACATCAATAATGTGGCAGTCGCACCGGAGTATCGAGGACGAGGCATATCACGGATACTGATGGATAAGCTGATCGAGATGGCAAAGACACAGGGAGCGAAGGAGCTCTTTTTGGAGGTTCGATCAAGTAACTATGTTGCACAGAACCTGTATCGTTCACTGGGCTTCAAAATGATCGGTCTTCGGACGGGTTATTATGTGGATACAGAGGAAGATGCGATCATTATGCTTCTGTATTTATAGATGAGAGTTAGAAAATATGGATAAAGATATCAATATTCTTGCGATCGAGACCAGCTGCGATGAAACTGCTGCAGCTGTGATCAAGAATGGGAGAGAAATTCGATCGAATGTGATCTCTACGCAGATCGATATACACAAAAAATTTGGTGGCGTTGTGCCGGAAGTGGCATCGCGCAATCATATCATAAATATCAATACGGTTATTCGGGAAGCCTTGGAAGAAGCGGGCATCACTTTTAACGAAGTGGATGTGATCGCGGCAACCTATGGTCCCGGGTTGGTAGGAGCCTTGTTGGTGGGACTGTCCACAGCAAAGGCGCTCGCCTATTCGCTGGATATTCCTTTTGTGGGAGTAAATCATATCGAAGGGCATGTCGCAGCGAATTATTTGGCATTTTCAGAATTGGAGCCGCCTTTCATCGCGCTCATCGTTTCAGGTGGGCATACGCATATCGTTGAGGTCAAAGGATATAATGAATATCAGATTTTGGGCAAAACAAAGGACGATGCGGCAGGAGAGGCTTATGACAAGGTCGCACGTGCGATGGATCTGGGGTATCCGGGTGGGCCGCTGATCGATCGACTTGCAGAAGAGGGCAAGGCAAATATTGCATTTCCGAGAGCAATGATCAAGGAAGGATATGATTTCAGCTTTTCGGGGATCAAATCAGCCGTATTGAACTATCTTAACGGTAAGAAGATGAAGAATGAGCCTTATGATAAAGCGGATATTGCAGCATCTTTTCAGCAGGCAGTGGTAGACATTTTGGTACAAAAGTCGATCCAGGCAACGCTGGAAAAAGGCTACTCATCATTAGTGCTTTGCGGTGGAGTTTCCGCAAATACTGCATTGAGAAAAACGGCAACACAGGCGGCGAAGGAGCATGGGATAAAACTTTATTATCCTCCGCTTGTATTGTGCACAGATAATGCCGCAATGATCGGTTCAAGTGCATATTATCGATATATGTCAGAGGGTGGTATGGATATCGATCTGAATGCTAAACCGAATTTGAAAATAGGAGAACGGTGATCTAAAGGAGGAAGAACATGGATGTTTATTTGGCAAGGCAGCCGATCTATGATGCGACGAGAAAACTATCCGCATACGAATTATTGTATCGCGCGGATGAACACAATCGATTTGCCGCGGGGGTAGATGGAGATGAGGCGACATCGATGCTTGTATCAGATGCAATCACAGTTTTTGGTATCAACAATATCACCAATGGGAATTTGGCATATATCAATTTTACAAAAAAACTGATCTTGGAAGATTTTGCGATGTTGCTCAGTCCGGACGAGGTCGTTATCGAGATTCTGGAGGATACGATCGTTGATGAAGAGATCATCGAGAAGCTTGCAGATCTGAAGAGTAAAGGATACACGATCGCTTTGGATGATTATACGGGAGATCCTCAGTATGATCGGATCATGGAATATGTAGATATTATCAAGGTCGATTTTGCAGCGATCACACAAGAAAAAGCGGTAGAGCTTGCAAAAACTTTCTCCGAACGTGGAAAGTTGATGCTTGCAGAAAAAATAGAAACAGAGGAAGAGTTTTTACTTGCGATCCAAAGTGGGTATAAATTATTCCAAGGGTATTATTTTTCGAAACCGAATATGATGAAGCAAAGCTCCATCAAACTGGATGCGAGCGGATATGCGACGATCATCGTGGAGCTGGGGCGCTTTGAACCGGATTTCAAAAGTCTTTCCGAAGCGATCAAAACAAATCCCAGCCTGACATATAAACTGTTCCAATATGCAAATACGCTTAAATTTTCTCAGAAGCAGAAAGTAACATCGATCCAAATGGCTTTGGTCACGATGGGGCTAAACGAAGTGAGACGGTGGATCCTGTTGATCATGGCAAGAGAGTTTTGTAAGAACAAGCAGGATGAGCTGGTCAAAACTTCGTTTGTCCGAGGTGTATTCGCTGAAAAGCTGGCTCAGAGAAGCCCGGAACTATCAGGAAGATCACATGAAGCATTTTTGATGGGTGTTTTTTCCATGATGGATGCGATCGCCGGACAGTCCTTGGACGATATCTTAAGACAGATCCCTCTCGATGACGATATCAAATCGGCATTGAACGGACAGGGAAATTCGTTTGGGGAACTGCTGGATTTTGTGGAAAATTACGAGAAGGCCAATTGGGATAAGATCTACAATGAGCTTTCAAAGTATAATTTAGATCGAGAATCTACCCTGAGGTTATATCTGGAATGTGTAGTATACGCAGACCTATTATTTAGCAACAACCCAACACTCACATCGTAGACGGAGGGGACACATGGATGTATTTATAGCTCGTCAACCTATTTTTAATGTGTCAAGACAATTGATCGCATATGAGCTTCTATTTCGGGATAATAATGAAACCAACCAGTTCTCAAATATTGACGGAACGACGGCAACAAGTATTTTGCTTTCGGATGCATTGACTGTTTTCGGATTGGAAAATCTTACGAATGGCAAGCCGGCCTTTATCAACTTCACACGTAAGCTGATCATGAATGATTTTGCTTATGTGTGTACACCGGATGAGATCGTCATAGAAGTTGTGGAAGATACTTTTGTCGATGAAGTTCTGGCTGAAAAATTGAAAGAGCTTAAGAATGCAGGCTATCGTATAGCGATCGATGACTATATCGGTGACGAATCATTTGACCAAATTCTTGATTATGCAGATATTATCAAGGTCGATTTCTTGAATATGCCTCTCGAAAAAAGAGAAGAGATCTCAAAAAAACTGACCAAGATGGGAAAAATCATTCTGGCAGAAAAAGTGGAGTCGATCGATGATTTTCAGCATGCGATAAAGCATAATTATTCGTTATTTCAAGGATTTTATTTTTCAAAACCGAATACGATCAAGAAGAAGTCATTAAACATCCATCCGGGAAGTTATGTTCAGATGATCCGAGAACTCAGCAAAGGAGAACCGGACTTCAATAATCTGACGGAATCCGTCAAGAAGAATGTCGGATTGACCTATAAATTGCTTCAGCACATCAATACGCTAAGATATTTTAGATATTTCCGTGTGAAATCGATCCGTATGGCTTTGGTGACGCTAGGCCTTGATGAGATCCGTCGCTGGGTCTTGCTGATGATGGCAAGGGATCTTGGAAGAAAGAACAATGAAGAATTTATTAAAATGGCATTTATTCGAGGGATCTTTGCTGAAAAGATCACGTTGAAATCGAGACATAAATTACGGAGCAATGAGGCTTTCATCATGGGAATGTTCTCGATGATGGATATGATCGCCGAGGCGGATATCCAAGAGACCCTTCGGGATATGCCGCTGGAGAAGGACATCGTCGATGCGATCTTAGGAGACGAGGAGAGCGACTTCTTCTATATTCTGAATTTCGTCATTTCTTACGAACAGGGAGACTGGGAGAAGATCTCGGAGCTAGAGTCTGAATTTATGATGACGCGCGATGAGATGGCAAAATGCTATTTTGACTGTATCTTCTATACGGATACATTATTTGATACATTATCGGACAATTAAGCTGAATTTATTTATTATTTTTTAAGAGTCTTGACAGGGAGCACTTTTTGCCATAACATTAAAGTATATTGCTTTTAGGAGGAAAAATATGGATCAGGTGTATATCGGGATTGCTCTGGCGGTCGCAGTGGTCGTCGTTATCGTTGCGATCGGTGCCGTTAAGGTATCAAAAATCAAAACCAAAGAGTCTAAATCGGCTCAGAAAAGAAAAAAAAGAAATCGTAGATAAGAATAAAAATACTGACCCGTTAGAGTGTAGTGATCTACACCGAGGGTCAGTTTTTTTATGCAAAAATAAAGCGATATTCTATAGTTCGCCTTCATCCGACAGATCGAAGGTGTCGGAATCTGCTTTCAGTCGATAGATCACGTCTTTTCGCTCGACGACGATCGTTACTTTTTTTGACAGTGCGTCATCACCGGATATATTATCAAGAAGCTCTTTTGCGGGATTGATCGCAAAAGGATTTCCAACACTTTGCAGCATCGTGAAATCGCCATTGGTGTCGCCGTAGGCGTAACTTTTTTCCAGATCGATATCATAGGTATCTACAAGTTGATCGATTGCTTTCAGTTTACTTACAGAGTCCCACATCGGAATGATCTCGCCGGTGAATACTCCCTTTTGGAAAATATATTTTGAGCCCATGTAGACATCCGCTTTCCAGATATTTGCCATTTGACGTACAAGAAAGTCGGGGCTTCCCGAAATGAATATGACCATATGCCCCAGTTCGCGATGTTTTTGGATCCGATGCTTTGTAAATCGGTACACTTCATCTGCGCGGCTTCGCATCGTATGCCTTGCAGTAAACATAATATCGCCATAGGATACACCCATGAGGCTTTCGACATAGGCTTTGGAGATATCGTCCAGGAAATCGTCATAAGCAACACGTCGCTTGTGCCAACTCTCTTCCGAAAAATTGATATTTCCACACCATGCATAGTCATTGATAATGCCATATTCACGCATTTTTTGAAAATGGGCGATCATTAAAGAATCTCGAAAGATCGTGCCGTCAATATCAAAAAAAGCTGCTATTTTTTTACTCATAAATACCTCCCTACTTTTTATCATTCTATCATAACTTGTACTTTCATGCACCAATAATCTGTGGGAGGGATATTTCCTGTGAGAAGAATAAATCCTATCGAATAATGATGCTCTATTATGAGGGGAGATTTGTAAAAGATACTATCCTAAAAGGTTCCGAGATATGAAGGATCTAGCTTTTGAACATAGAAGATCAAATTTTTTGCACACAAAAGATTCAACTTAAAGTCAGAAATAAAAATGTTCGGACGAGAGAGCGATTTGAAAAAATTTCATAAAAAAAAGATAAAATGAAATAGTTTGTTGATGAGGTCAACGGAATACATAGGTTAGTCATACGAATGCTTTTGATGGAAAATGAACAGGGAGAATAAACTTTGATTTTTGTCAAGTGCACAAGTAAAAAAATATTTTTTTGTGGATAAAAAATGGAGTAAAACGTTAATGCTAGAAAACTACGATTGTTTATAACTTTGTGGATAAGTGGATAAGTTTGTCAAGGTATTTTTTTAAAGAAAGTCCATTGACTTTCGGTGGAGGTTATGCTTTTTTGGATGAGTAAGGGCGTGAAAAAGGCACCCTGTCAGGTGCCCTTTATATGATTTAAGCCCATGGATCTTCACTTTTTGGAACTTTGATTCCTGCAAGCAAAAGCTGTTCCCACAAAAACCACTGATCGCCTTTTTGGCGAAGAACGATCGGACGTGGGGAATCCGCGCCCGAAGATTTGAGAAAGAGTTTTGCGTAGCCCTCCTGTGCATAGGAGTAAGGATTATCCGTCACCTCAATGGTATAAGGCTGAGTCGGTTCATAATTATTCTCCGGACTGCTGCCTGCCAAATAACTTCGTGCAATATACTCTTTGTTTGCAAATCGATCTCTCAAAAATTGCAGATCATAGGCGGAGAGTTCCTGAGGCCCTTTTAGATAATTCAGCATAGCGATCGCGGCATCCTTATTTTCCGGATAATGAGCCAATGCAAGTACCGTCAGCGCTGCGGTCTCAAATGGGCTCTTCAGATCACCCATCGATCGAAGTTCTTCCACATTGGTTGGAAGAGTAGTGAATGTAAACTTTTTTGATTCCATAAGATCCCCCTTTGATAAAACTTAAAATTTTCCGGAGCTTGATGTTCCGCCGCTACTGCTTTCGGAACTCTTTTCTTTCGCACGTCGAGTAACATTTCGATAAAGGAAGATGTCTCGGTTTTCGCTGAGGTGAAGACTGTCTTTGTTCAGATAGCCGGAAGCTCCTACCTTGCTTGTAACTGTACGCAACGGATTGGTCAGTAGATACATGATCCCCAGGGAGATCACAAATCCTACGCCAAGACTGATGAAAATGAAGTAAAATGGTAAAGCTGCTCTTGGGACCACAAATTCTTCACCGCTTGCATAAGCGGACAGAGGATCCGTACTTGCACTGATGAAGGCATCAAAACCTTCTGCGAAACGATCCTTTTTGAAGTATGGAAGTGCCTGCTTCATTACATAATTTTGAACTTTTTTATCGTAGACCGGGTCGATCTCATCGTTGGCATAAAGTGCCCAGTCTCTTTCTGACATGGACAAGACCAACATCAGACCGCCGGGGTTACCAAGTTTATTTTTTTCAAATAAATTTTTGGTGAACTCGTCAATACTCGTTGTTTCTAAGGTGTTATCACCGGTATTCAAAAAATCATCATAGATCAGGATATACATAGGAACCTGATGCTTTGCAAAAGATGCGTTGGCTTTTGCGTTGAGGTCGATCAATTCACTTTCGCTGAGTGTTTTTTCGGTCAGATCAAAAACAAAAGTATAAGGAGAATCGCTGGCGAAAGCGAACGATGGTGTTAACAGCAAGGACGCTACGATCAGAATGAGTGTTATCATATATTTTTTCATTTTACACCTACCTTAAGAACCATGCGATTGCATAAACGATCGCAGCGTTGATGATCGTGAGCACACCCAGCCATAGTCCGGCCTGTTTTTTGTCCATCGGCAGATTACCGACAAATTTTCCGGTCTGACCATTCATTGCAAACGCGAATTTTTGGCCATTCCAGCTCGTGTTCAGTAACCATACAGGATATAAGGCATATTTGTAGGTATTGTTATATAAGTTGATATTACTGCTCTGAGGATATACATTCACATAACCGAAAGTCGAATCGCGGAATACTTGCTCGGTGCTGTATCGAATGCGTTCATTAGCACGCCGGAAACAATCATCCATCTCAACATCATATCGATTTGCGAGATATCCGGACAGGTATGCCGTCTGAAAATCTTGTGTCGCGTTTAGATCAAACGGCTCGATGGATTCCATCAATTCATCGTCCATCTTGGTGGATCCATCCACAGGGATCCCCGAAAAAGCGAGATCTCCTGCACGATTGAGCTGAAAAACCGAAGTTTCGGTATAATCATAATTCGAATCGGAATAGGTCCTTATCAACTCCCCGTGAAATACAATATCCGCTGAAACATTCGAGTCAAACAACCACACCGGAACATAGATGCCCTTGATCTCATCGATATGGTTTTCATCCTTGAATACGGATGGAACGAAACGTTTATTCACATGATTTTTTAGAGCTTCCTTAGCCTGTTTCTTGTCAAAATGGAAAGGTATCAAGCAATCCGGTCTTAGATCCCCTGCGAATTGCTTGGTCATAACGATATTGTTGTCACAGAAAGGGCAGCTGGTAGCAGCCGTTGTTTCATCCGTGACGACTTCACCGCCACAGGATTGACAAGTATATACATTCAATCCCGCGGATTCGCTCTCAGACATATACTCTGTATGCTCGGTATTCCATTCCATACTGCCCTCGGACATTTCATCGATCTTTTCGTCGAGCTTCCGCAATGAATCAACATCGAGAAGCGTGTCGCAGTAAGGACATTTCATCTGCATCGTTTGGCTATCGAATTCGATCGAACCGTTACAAGCAGGACATTTATAATCTATTAGCTCGTTCAAAAAAATCCCCCCTTTTTTTTTTGTTCTTACTTCATATCGGATTCATTGATCGGATCGCCGCATTCCGGACAGAACTTTGGCAGGCGATCCCCTTGTGGCGCTTGCCATCCGCATTTATCACAAACGATCGTTGTTGCGATCGGCTTAGTGGATCCGCATTCCGGGCAAAACTTTCCGGTGTTGACGCTTCCGCATTGACAAGTCCATGTTCCTTGAGCGGGAGGAGGCGTCTGTGGCGCTTGCTGATGTTGAGTTTGCTGTTGTGCTTGAGCCTGTTGAGCCTGTTGCTGCTGTCCGATATTGAATAAGCCTTGAGCATTCATACCGCCGGCCTGAGCAGCCATTCCCATTCCCATAAAGCCCATCATTGCACCATTTTCATTTGATGCAGCGGATCTCATCGCATCCGCCTGTGCACCGACCAAGGTAGCCGCTGCCATATTGGCATCGCGCATGACTGCACTTTTTTGAAGTTGCTTGATCATATCCTCGTCTTCCTTTGGTGCGGTGATCGAATTGATCGCAACCGACACGACGGCAAGTCCGCGCAATTCATTCCATTTTTTTGTCAGCACTTCGTTCATCGCGTCCGAAAGCTCCACGGTGTGACCCGGGATCGCGCTATAGCGTATCCCCATTTCCGAGATCTTTGCAAAAGCAGGTTGAAGTGCATTCAAGAACTCCGCTTTCAGCTGTGAGTCGATCTCATCCCGGCGATATTCGTGCTGAACATTTCCGGATACATTGGTATAGAATAATAGGGGATCTACTATTTTATAAGAGTAAACACCATTACATCTGACGCTGATGTCGATATCCAGTCCGATATTTCGATCGACGACACGGAATGGAACGGGATTTTGGGTCCCAAATTTGTTATCTACCAACTCTTTTGTGTTGAAATAATAAACACGCTGATCTTTCCCGGTATCTCCGCCAAAAGTGAAACGTTTCCCGATCGTCTTGAAGGTTTGTTTCAAGCTTTCGCCAAAGCTTCCACTGAAAATGGAAGGTTCCGTTGAAGCATCGTAAGTGAATTCACCCGGCTCTGCGCAAACTTCTACGACTTTGCCCTGCTCAACGATCATCATACATTGCCCATCTGCAACAACGATGCCCGAGCCGTTTGAAATGATATTATCACTTCCTTTTGTGTTGGAAGAGCGATTTCCGATTCGCTTTTGACCTTTTGTGACCAAAATATCTTTATCCATCGATTCACAGTAGAAAAACTCTTTCCACTGATCTGCCAAAGTACCGCCTAAAGCGCCCATTCCGGCTTTAATAAGTCCCATAAAATTCTCCCTTCGTTATTTGTATCATGCCTTGCATTAAAAGATCTTTTACCTAATTTATAGTATACTACAGTTTTCTGAAAAATAAATAGTCCAAAAGGACCATTTTTAGAAAGGAATGATGGGAAATATCGATAGGTCATTTGATCGATGATCGCAAAGCTAAGCGTTTTGATCGGAATTGGCTCAAAAGCTCAGCAAATGATACATAAAAATTTCTCCAAATCATTTTCAAATGAATTAAAAATGTGTATAATAAGTCTAAACTATGGTAGTTAGATCTCGGATCTATATGGATGTGGACGATGGGAGTTAAGTTCGTCGATATGGAATGAGGGGTCATTATTTTGATTGTTTGGTAAAGGAGGTTCAAATTTGAAAAATTTATTCAAATCATGGCAATCCCTTAGTTTGGTTAAAAGAATACTGGTAGGCTTGGTGATCGGTACAGTGCTTGCCTTAGCGGCGCCGGTACAAGCAAAAGGGATCACGATATTCGGTTCCTTATTCGTAGGAGCTTTACGTGCAGTAGCACCGATCCTTGTTTTTGTTTTGGTTATGTCTGCGCTTTCGCAGCATCAGGAAGGTCATCAGACCAATATGAGTTCGATCATCATACTATATCTGCTGGGAACATTTTTGGCAGCATTGGTAGCGGTCGTGGCAAGTTTTGCGTTTCCGGTCACATTGGAACTTGCAGCAAATACTTCTGACATTTCACCGCCGGGTGGAGTGGTTGAAGTGTTGAGGACTTTGCTCTTGAACATCGTGGATAATCCGGTGAAAGCATTATATAATGCAAATTATATCGGGATTCTGTCTTGGGCGGTGTTGTTAGGTTTTGCACTACGAAAAGCGGCAGATTCAACCAAGACAATGATCAACAATTTCTCCGATGCGGTATCGCAAGTAGTACGCTGGGTCATTAACTTTGCGCCGATCGGTATCATGGGTCTTGTTTTTGATGCGGTATCTACCAGCGGTTTGGAGATCTTCACCACTTATGGTAAATTGCTTGCAGTTCTTGTAGGCTGTATGGCTTTTGTAGCGCTTGTAGTAAATCCGATCGTTACATTCGTAATGATCAAACAAAATCCATATCCATTGGTATTGAGATGCTTGAGAGAAAGCGGTGTGACTGCATTCTTTACTCGAAGCTCGGCGGCAAATATCCCGGTCAATATGGCTCTTTGTGAAAAACTGGGACTGGATAAAGACACATATTCCGTATCTATCCCGCTTGGAGCGACCATCAACATGGGCGGGGCGGCGATCACGATCTCTGTTCTTGCGCTTGCAGCCGCTCATACGGTAGGTGTTCAGGTGGATATCGGAACGGCGATCATTCTGAGTGTGCTTTCGGCAGTATGCGCATGTGGTGCATCGGGAGTTGCCGGAGGATCCTTGCTTTTGATCCCGTTGGCATGCAGCTTGTTCGGTATTCCGAATGATATTGCGATGCAGGTCGTAGCGGTAGGATTTATCGTCGGTGTGATCCAAGACTCTTGCGAAACAGCACTGAATTCTTCAACAGACGTTTTGTTTACGGCTACAGCTGAATTTGCCGGATGGAAAAAGGAAGGGAAACAGATCGTTATACCAAAGAACTAGTTAATATTTTTCTAAATGATAAAAACCTCTTGATCTTAAATGGGTCGGGAGGTTTTCATTTTGTAAAATTTCCTCGGTGATCTACTCTATATAATGAAGCGAAAATATCTGGCGATATTCCTTAAATCAATACATAAAAATTTGTAGGAAAAATATATTGACATAACGGACAGCGGATGATATATTATAACTCGCGTCTAAAAGAGCTTTGCAATGACAGAAGATTTTTCATTGAGAGCTTGCAAAACAGGTTTTGAAATTTTTTTGGAAAATATGAGAAAAAATATTGACAAAAAAACTCAACTCCAGTATACTAATAAAAGTCGCCACAAGAGCGACGAGAATGGAACCTTGAAAA